>DAXJ01000113.1:2438-22687 GCA_002506335.1 Methanosaeta sp. UBA114 | reverse complement strand
GTATCGGTGTAGGTGGCTTTGTTGAAGATAACCCAGACTCTGCGGCCATCCTTGAGAAGCATGGTGGTCTCATAGATCTGAATTCCCGGGCTTCCAAAGAGGGCGGAGTCGGTCAGGGCGCAGGCTCGGGCCAGCTCCTCGGGGAAGAGGTCGAAGACGTCGCGGCCTATGATCTCCTCCTTGGTGGCACAGACGAACCTCTCAAAGGCCTGGTTGCAGCCCTGGAATTTTCCATCCACTCCTTTGTAGAAGATGGGATTAGGGATGGTATCTATAAGTTTTTGGAGGAAGTTGAGGTTCTCACGCAATGACCTCTCGACGGCCTTTCGCTTGGTAATATCATCCATTACCGACATGATGCCAACTATCCGGCCGGCGGCATCCTTGAGGGGCGCAGAAGAGACGCTGACATCTATGAGCACCCCATCCTTTCTCTTCCTAATGAGTTCCACGCCCGTGAACATCTTTCCCTGAGCCAGGATCTCCATTAAAGCCAGAAACTCGTGCTTCCTATCCTCGGGAACTATGGGCATGTACTTGCCCAGGACCTCTGCCTCAGTCCACTGAAAGATCCTCTCGGCGGCGGCGTTCCAGCTCAGGACGTTGCCCATGGGATCGGTGGTGAGGATGGCCAGGGGCGATGCCCGGATGAGGGCCTGGAGCTTCTCGTTAGCCTCCCTCAAAGCCTCCTCTGACCTCTTGCGATCGGTGACACCGTGGATGGATTCTATGCATCCTACGATGTTTCCATGGCTGTCCAGGAATGGAGAGGCCTTGACCAATAGATCGGCCTCGCGTCCTCCAAAGCCTCTTGGCATGAATGATTTGCCGTAGAGAGTATCCCCTTTCCTGGCCAGGTAAAGGTACTGGCTCGCCAGCTTCTCATCATAGGTATCTATGAGATCTACCAGGATGGGCCTAGGCGTGCCATAGAAGGGCACTGCATAGCAGTAATCGCCTTTGCCTACTATCTCCTCTTTCTTTACCCCGGTCATCTCCTCTATGGCCCTGTTCCAGGCCATGACCCTCTTGTGCTTATCCACGACAAAGGTGGCGTCGTGGAGGAACTCTATTATATCCTGGAGCTGGCTGTGGGCAAGCCTCAGCTCCTCTTCCACCTTCTTTCTCTCAGTGATCTCCTCGCAGATGTAGAGCCTAGCAAAGGGGTTCCTCTGCAGATCCTTGATCTGGGCCAAAAAGCGCCTTATGATCCTTCCATCCTTAAGCTTAACCTCACCCTCGACGGTAGTCACATTGGTTCCAGAGGTCCCAAGGCCCTCTTGCCCGGTATGGGCACACAAGGTGCCGATGGCCTGGGGGTCCTCGGCCTTTTCCATAAGGCAGGGAATGACCTCGGCACTTTTAATCTCCCCAGCCCTCATTTCCTCAGCCATGCTTTCCAGACCCCAGAGCTTGCAGAAGCGGCTGTTGAAGTAGAGTATGGAATCGGTCCTATCATCAACCACGAAGAAGGCCAGGGGTGAGTTCTCAGCCATGGATCTCAGAAGGACCTCACTCCTCCGGAGCATCTCCTCGGCCTTACCGCAGTCCACGATCTCCGTCTGGAGGGCCCTGTTGGCTATGAGAAGCTCAGCAGTTCTCTCCGTGATCCTCGCCCCCAGCTCCTTCCTGGCAGACTTAAGCTCCTCCTCCATCCTCTTGTGCTCGGTGATGTCGTAGAAGGTGACAACACCTCCTATCACCATCCCCCTGGCATCCTTCATCGGAGCCGAGGATGCCATGACTATGCCCCTGGATCTGTCTCCCCTCAGTATATGCATCTCCTCGCCCTGAACCACCTCTCCGCGGAAGACCGATCTGGCTAAAGGCCTTTCTTCCAGGGCATAAGGCCTGCCATCCGGGTGATAGCACATATACTCCTGATGGTACTCCTGGATGCCAGCCGTAGGTAGAGATGGTATCCTCCACAAGCCCTTCATCTGGTCGTTGCCAAGGAGTACCTTGCCATCGGCATCGACGATCAATATTCCTGCAGGCACCTGCTTCAAAACCGCCTTGAACATGGCCCTCTCGGACCTCATCTGCTCCACCAGTTGCTCGTTCTCCAGCAGGGCATTGCTGTGCGCTCTTATTTCCTTCTGGAGGACCAAATTGGCCTCGAGAAACGCCGAGGTCCTCTCCTGGATCTTCTGCTCCAGTTCTTCATTAGCTCTGTGTAAAGCTTCTTTGACCTGCCTACCTTCAGTTACATCCCTGCAGATGCACCTAATATGGTAAGGCCTTCCATCTTTGAACCGGCAGCTTATGTCGCCCTCAACGATTATCTTCCTGCCGTCCCTGCTCTTGAGCTCCAGCTCTTCCCTTACAAACCTCTCGCCTGAGAGAACCTTGGAAAAAATATCAGCGCAGTGGGCTCTGCTGTGAGGATGGAGGACCTTGAAGATGTAAAGATCGGCAATTTCTTCTTCCGAGTACCCCAGAGCTTCCCTCCAGACTCTATTGACATAAGCCAGCCTTCCATCCGGATGGACCATCTGTATAAGGTCACTAGAGTTCTCGAAGAGGTCTCTGTACTCCTCTTCCATCTCACTTCGGGCTTCCTCTGCGTACCTGTTCTCGGTGATATCCTTCAGGAAGATAAGACGAGAAGGCTTCTCCTCCCAGGTGATGGGGGTAGCTACAGCCTCGACCTGCCTGGAAAGCCGACCTTTGCAGATAACCCTTGTAGGAACGCCTTCCCCACCATGGCCACATTCCGGTTCAGGCTGCAGTAGATCCTCCATACATGCCGATTCTATCTCATCTCTGCTGCGCTGGAAGATCTCTGCTGCCATGGGGTTAGCGAAGATGATAGATTCACCCTGGACTACGAAGGCGGCCTCACTGGCTTTCTCTAGGATAAGCCGGCACATATTTTCTGAGGTCATCAGGGCATCTTTGGCATCTTTAAGGAGGCTCAGAACTGCAGCTGAGGAGCCAAAAGCTACTTCGACGCTGCCTGAAGCTTTCAAAACAGTCTCAGCCGAGGCTAGCCTCTGGATGGTATCCTTTACGCTTATTGCGGCATCATCGACCATCGGCACTGCAGAACCTCCCTCTCCTTTTATCTTAAGGCAGACCTCTGAAGCCTTAGCGGTCCTATTTCTACCGCATGGGACTTCTGAGGTTTTTGGATCACCACCTCTACCCCAATTTGCAAAATGTGCTATACCGAGACCCCCTACGCCATCACCTTACAGGCCCGGATATTTTCCCATACGGCCGCCAGAGCAAATAGCTATACGCAAGGTTATTTTTCCTTTAAGGAACTCCAGCTCATAGGTATGTTAATTATAGGGTTATCTCCCCTTAGCATCATTTTTATAGATTACGGATCTAAAGACAGTATCTAAGATAAGATGCGCCTCAATCAGGTATAAACTCTTTTGGAAGATATACTTTTCCAACCTGATAAATAGAGGGATCGTACGCCTGGTTTCTTCCTTTAGTCCGGGAAGAACAGGTCTCATTGATCCCTTTTTGGGCCCTTTTCAATCCCTTTCAGACCCCCTATCCATCTCTCTTAGATCCTTTCTCGATCTCTCTTTGGTCGCTTCTTGATCCCTGAACCTCAACGTTATAAGGAAGAAGGTCCATTATTGCCGCAACTCATGTCCAGCCGCTTCAAGAAGATAGTCATACCAGCCATACTGGCCCTCTTGGCCCTGATGATAATACCTGCATGCTCTGAGGAGTTCCACGGGGTGACCTATAGCCTGGACCCCCAGAGGATAGAGGTTGCGCTCCCGGTGAACGCCAGCAGCATCACCCTAATCCTCCAGGACAAGGCCCAGAACTTTTCACTGGCCAACTCCATGGGCGAGAATGTGGGGCTCAAATATAACAGCACCTACTGGCAGGGCGAGTATACCTATGACCTGGCCTTCGATAAGCCAACCCTGGGCACCTTGAGCTATATCCTTCCATCCCATGGACAACAGTTCGTGCTTGCACTAAAAGATGGGATGCAGGTAAGGGTCGTGCTGCCTGCGGGCTACTCCACCGGGGAGAAGGCCTTGGGGATAGCCAAGCCCGATCCCGACTATATAAGCACGTACTCCAACCGGACGGCCCTGATCTGGTCAAACCCCTCACGAGCCCCCTTCATTGAGGTTGACTACTACAGATCAACGGCCCCAGATGCCTTGAAGAAGACTTTTCTTATCCTCTTAGGGGCAGGCCTTATGCTTTTAATCGAGTACCGCAGGAGCATAAGGAAGCTCCGCTCCATGGATGAGGACGTGGAGAAAGGAGCGTAAGCTCTAAGCTTTCTCCCGCCTTAAAAGAAGGCATGAAAGGGAGTGAGATCACTGAAGGGGTTTATGCTGTGGGAGGCCCAGGCCTCTCCAGCCCCGAGGACGCTTACGTCTACCTAGTCAATGCAGGAAGCGAGATTGTGCTCATAGATGTAGGGGTAGGCTTGAGCATCGACAGGATAGAGAAGAATATCAAATCCTTAGGCCTGGAACCAGCCATGATCTGGCATGTCATCGCCACTCACTGCCATATAGATCACGCTGGAGGTTTAGCATACCTGGTGGAGAGGTACGGCACCAAGGTGGTAGCCCACCAGAGGGATCAGGAAGCCCTGGAGGGACAGGCGGATGAGAGGACGGCCGCGTCCATGTATGGGGTAAAATACAGGCCAGTTAAAGTGAATATAGTCCTCAAAGGCGAATTGGAGAAGTTAAGCATAGGCGATAAGGAATTTTTCTGCCTCCACACTCCAGGCCATACCCCAGGGTCCATATCGGTCTATCTTGATACCTCTGATGGAAGAGTGCTCTTTGGCCAGGACATCCACGGGCCTTTCTCCAAGTCCTGGGGGTCGGATCTGGGCCAGTGGAGAATGTCCATGGAGAAGCTCCTGGCCCTAAATGCCGATGCTCTCTGCGAAGGCCATGCTGGGATCTACAAGGGCAAAGAGAAGGTTAGAAATTACATCGAATCCTACCTAAAGAGGCACAGCCAAATCGATTAAAGGCCAAATAAGATTTAAGCTTTCAGAAGAAAAACTCGCCCGGGAGGAGCTCCACCTGAAATGGAGACCTTCCTGTCCAAGAACAGCCCTGCAGTCCAAATATTGGTCTTGGCATGCATAGAGATCTCTCTCACCGTATATATTCCTCCGGCCAGGGTCAGGTAAGGTACCAGCTGATCCGCTAGGTGGACATCCACTGCCGAAGGTGATTGAGCCTCGGAGATCATCTCCCTAGCCGCGGATGACCCGACTTCCTCAGCCCTGACACCTCTTTCTCCTAAGGCTCCAGCACCTTTATATCCCGACCAGAGGGTTATGCCGCTGCCGACAGAAGGCGCCTTCAGAATCTGGGTTGGGATCTCCGCCTCCAGTCCAGCCTGCCTAAGGATGTTTAATGCCGCCTGAGACTGCCTTTTTGCCACGTGCTCAGGAAGGCCTGAGCAATGGGAGAGGCCCTTTATGGGGTTGGAAACCCGCTCCAGGTTACAGGGCTTGAGGTTGCCAGGATCGATATTGAGAAGGACCCTTCCTCCGCCCCTGGGATAGTAGCCCCTCTGGCTGCACTCGATCTCTACACGAGCCCCAAACTCTTCCAGGGCTGGCAGGAAAACGTACCTGAAATAATCGATGGAAGGAGACCATCGCACATCGGTGCCTCCACTTATCTCCAGGGAGATGGGGGCATCGGCCATTAGGGCTGCCGGAAGAAGACACTGGGCTAAAAGAGTGATGCTACCGGCAGTCCCTATGTCAATGCTGTAGGAATCGCTAGAGATCTCTCCGGGCTCAAAAGTTATCTCCAGGGAGCCTGGAGCCACCCCTGAGGTCTTGGCGCGGCAAAGGGTTGCCAGAGCCTCTATGGCCACGGCGTGCTGAGCAGCCAGGCCCGGCTTCTTCCTGCCTTTTCTTATGTTCTTGATCTTAATGGGCGTCCCTATGACTGCTGAAAGAGCAGTGGCTGTCCTTACTATCTGGCCTCCGCCCTCGCCGTAAGAGCCGTCTATCTCCATCATTCTATGGCTTATTTGATGGCTTTCGAGAACTGATCGCTGAAGTCGTCACAGTAGGCTATGATCCTGGTCGCAGCATCTCTCATGACCGCCATGGGATCAGAGCCGTCGGTCTTTAGGCGGAACACGGGGTTATCCATAACCGGGAACTTACTGTCGTAGGTAGCCATCTTCACGCGCTCGTCGGAGAGTAGCTCTGTTCGGAGAAGGTTTAGAATGGTATGGCTCTCGCCCTCGAACTCCACTACCACCTCGTCGTCGGTCTTCCTCAGGATCTTCAAATTCATCAGACCACTCCCGTACCGTAGCCTGCCGAGAGCTTTCTGGTCTCTACGTTGGAGCAGCTGGGGCATACCAACTTTCCTTCCTTGAGAACAAGCCCAGTCATGCACTTGTTACAGTAGGCCTTGATGACCCCTAGGTCATCATCTCCAGTGAATAGGCGCAGCTGCCTCTCATCTATGATCTTGGCCTTGAGGATGTCCCTCATGGAGAACATCTGCCTCAGGTCCTTAACGTAGGAGTTCCTCACATTAGAGATGTGAATGGTGGCTTCCTCGTCCGAGATGGGCCGGTCCTCGTAGCCCTTCTTGAAGGCCAGGGTGACTATGACCAGGTTATCCTTTAGGTCGGTCACCTCTCCTACCACTATATCGCCCTGGCAGAGCTTGGCTGGGGCATTGGTCTTGGGTACAACACTTACTGACTTGCCGTTCTTATCGATATTTACAACGCCTGCGGTTGAAGCGTATATGATTCCTCCCCTGGCGTAGGTGCAGTCGCCCGGGACATATTCCTCCGCGGATCCCACCACATCGCCTGGGAGAACGAAAGCGCGTTCCATCTTAAAACTCCTGCTCTTGTTAACTTCTGGGTTGGCACGATATCCTGTAAAGCTCAACCTCTATGATCCTCACGTCCTCGTTGTGAAACTCAAAGCATCTTCTAAGGGGAAAGGGCACCTTGTAAATCTCTTCTACCTTGCAAGGTTCGACAAACCTTCTAATGAACCCTTCGCTTCCCAGGTTGTGGAGGGAGTACACCGAGGTTGCAACCTGGATAGCCTTTCTAAGAAAAGCCCTGTCCCCCTGGCTGGCCTTCTGGGAGCCGAAGGGAGGGTTCATGACCACTGTATCCACATTTTTGAGGCAGATGGGCCCGACATCCCCCAGAATAAAGTCCACATCGACACCGAGCTTGGAGGCATTCTTCCTTGCCACCCTCAGGGCCTCGGGATCTATTTCCACTCCCACCGCTCTTGCACCCAGAAGGGCGGCGCCGATTGCCAGTACCCCGGTTCCGCATCCAAGGTCGCAGACATTTTTTCCTTCCAGATCTCCTCTCAAGTAGGCGAGGTGCAAAAGGAAGGCTGCCACGACCGCGGGGGTGGAGTACTGCTCTCTTTCCGGGGTTGGATGGAGAAAGCTTTCAAGCCTCTCCAGGAGAATCTCAAGCTGTTTTTTCTTCATCCTGCGGCTGCCATTGTTGGGCCTTAATCTATATCAAATATAGTATGACATCGATGGCCAGGAGAACCAACACCACCACAGCTATGGCCTTGACCGCCTTGGCGACGCTGGAGCCATTGAGGGCCTCATCCAGGGCATCGGAGAAAATCTCCCAGGCCGATCCCAGAGTCTGCTGAAGGTTTTCCATAAAGGCCCCGTGGGACCAACCAGCCTTCTTGGCGCCAAAGGTGCTCAAAGGCACCTCGTAGACTCCATCCCTATTGCCATCCTGCCTGCAGTCGTACCCAAAGACCCTATCCGCGCCTGACCCCAGGGCGTCGCGAAGCTTCGCCTCCTTCTGCCTGGCCACCTGGGCGGTGCAAACGAGATCGGATTGGATAGGCACAAGCCACCCTGACTCTGACTTCTCGGTCACGGTCACAGCGCCATCGGGGTAGTGTCCCTCGTCCACGGAGATTGTCTCCATCTCCACCTCCACGGCCCTGCCCTCAAGTTCTGCCGAGTAATTCTTCTCTTTAGCAGCTGCTATCTCTGCAGCAGGCCTGCCTCCCACCTTGGGCTTGGAGGCAGCCTGACCTGCCGGCCTGTTCTCCACCAGGTTCAGGGAATCATCCCAAGCATAGATCCTTCCGGCGGTGTCAATGGGAGCCAAGGCGTTCTCCACCAGGACCCAGCCTAGGAGGAGGAGGATGCTTCTGTGAGCCCTGTAGCTCAGGAGGTCGGAGATCTGAGCTGAGGAGGTTGCCCCCTGATCCGATGATGAGGAAAGCTTGCTCAGATGCTCTGAGGCCAGGCTGATCTTTCTTACGCTCATGGCTGCCAGGTCGCCTCGCATGGTGGAGAACCTGCTCTGGGCGCTCCTGAGGTGCCTGGATACGACTGCCATCTGGTCTGAAGGGTCAGTCCTGCGCATCTCAGATTCTAGAGCCCCTCGCATGCCTTGAAGGGCGTCGCTTATGCACCCGCAGGCTTCATCGAAGCAGCCCAGGGACGCCCCGCCCAGGAGGTACTCGGTAGCATCGGCCAGGGATCTGGTGAGCTTCCAGGGCTCTTCCTTCATGAGGCCCAGTGACCAGACTGCCTTCATGCCGACCATGGCCCTCTGAGCAACCTCAATCTTCTCCCTCTCTAGGATGTTCAGATTAGACGCGGCTACCTCTAGGGATGATATGGCCCTCTCTGCAAGGGCTACAGCCTCAGCATCCCTCGGCTCTGCTTGGAGCTTGACCATGTAGGACCTGGACCTGGCCAGGCTTGCGGCAACCTTGAGCTCTGGTCGATCGATTTTGGGCGTGGCCGCCAGCTCGGAGTATCTATCCGAGGCCCGAGCGTAGTACTGAGAGGCGAGCTTCAGCTTCTCCATGGCCTTGGCACGGCTAGAGGTATCCGCCTCCTTCACGCAATCCCTTGCCAGGGCGATGTAGACTGCAGCCAGACAGGCCACGGCATTCTGGTAAGCTGGGACCAGCTCCCGCTTCATGGACTTCAGGGCCTCCTCCAGGGAGTCCCTGGCAGCAGATGCGTCTCCTTTGTCCAGGGACGCCTTTCCCAGGTTAGAAAGGACGACCCCGGAGCTCTGGTCCTGGCCAAGCTCCCCAAAGGTGGAAAGGCTCTCATGATACTCTTTGACCGCTGAGTCCCAGTCTCCGACCTCGGCATAGACCTTGCCCAGGCGGTTCTGGATCCAGGCGGCGTTCCTCCTGTCTCCCATGAGCTGGAAGTCCTTCAGGCTTCTCTCGTAGTAGAGGGCCGCCAGGTCCCGCTCTCCCATCTCGGAGTAGATCCTGCCGAGGCTTCCCATCATCTGGGCTGCGCCGAACTTATCGCCGAGCTTCTCAAAGGCCTTCAAGCCCTTGTAGCAGTACTCCACTGCCTTGTCCCAATCATTGCCCTTCCTGTAAGCGGACCCCAGGTTGCCCATGACGTGAGCCATGCCACTGGCATCGCCCACAGACTCGAAGCCCTCCGAGGCTTTTTTATAGAAAGTGACCGCCCTGCTGATATCTCCCTGTGAGGCGTAGACCTGGCCTAGGTTATTGAGGAGGACGGGCCTGATGCCTTTGTCGTGGGCCATGTTCATGGCCCGATGGTAGCACTTTACGGCCACATCTGGAAGGCCCGTCTTTCTGCAGATGTCTCCAAGCCTCTTGACCTCATAGATATCCTCAAGGCAGTCTGACAGTTGTATGCAGACATCGGCCTCTACTTTTCCGGCCTTGGATCCCTCCAGGAGCTCGCTCAAGAGCTCGGCACAGCTTCCCTGGATGGATTTGGGATCTATGGATTGAAGCACTTCCCCTCCCTTTGAGAAGGCCTCGTATATCTCCTGAAGAACAACCAGTTGGTCCATGGGTGTATTAGAAGACTTATATCTTTATAAAGTTGTTGAACCTGAGAGCGCCATCCCTAGGGACGTCCCCAATGCCAAAAACTTCCAAAGTCAGGCCCTGCAGGCTAGGGCTTTCGCCTTTGTCTTGTGATATAAATAAAGTCTTCCTCTCCTCCTGTATCCGCATTTTCATTGCTGATTATTTTTTTGAAGGGATATCGCGGCTTATACCTGCTACTACCCCCAATGGCTATAGAATTCCTAAAAGCTTATATCAATTGCCCTCAGGGTACGCGGCGGTCTCTGCAGCGTTATTGGCAAGGATATAAAAGTGAAAACCACAAAGGCACGAAGATACAAAGTTGGTCAATCGAATATGATGAGTATCCCTTGAAAAGAGACTGCCTTGGTGCCTATATATATTTATGATTAGCATTTATTATTTAACCGGATGAATCGCCGCTGAATAGAATCATTTCAAAAGATTTTTATCAAATAGTCCACCATTTCCTTTCAGCAGTGGGTCTGACCTTGAATTTGGCGGAACTGTTCATTACCTTAGCCCTGATTCTCCTGGCCTTCACCATATGCCAGGCCCTTCAAACGAATACCGTAGAGATGAGGAACATGGCCTTCAATCCTCCAGCCATATCGACGTCCATGAGCTTGATAGTCGCCTGAATCAACTACAACACCGTGGATCACACCATAACCTGTGCCCCGCACCCCTTCGATTCGGTCGGCATCAGGCCTGGTGGCAGGGTTCGGCTACACCTTCGAGAGCCCAGGCACCTACACCTATCACTGCATCATCCACCCTACATGCGCGGCCAGGTGGCCGTGACCGAAGCCTCTGCCCAGGCAGTTACTGCCGATTTCTCAGACCTCTGCCAGCGATCTAACCTGATATAGAGAGCGCCCATCGGGTAGATATCGACGCGGAGCTTGCACCCCGATTTCTCCAAAGACTCCAGGCCCTATCCAATGCATGCCGTGGTAGCCGAGGTTGATCTGGAGGACTCCCTCGCCCCTGATATCGCGACAGGTCCTGACACACCTTCCGCACAAGATACTCAAAGAAAGGCTCACTGATGAGGGGTACACTGCGACAGCTGATCGAGTGCCTAACCTTCTCCAGGCCCGCATACTTCACTGCAATCTGGAGCCCACACTCCCCGTTCTTGGAATGGTAATTGTTGCAGACGGTGCTGGAGAACCTGCACATGTATTCCCTAGAGGCCTAGAACTCGCTATTTCTCTCACAGTAGAAGTAGATCACATGGTGGTTGGTCAGAGCTATGGGAAGCTCCAAGATGTGCCTATCTACGCATGGGGTGTGAAAGATATTCTATCCCTCTATCTGCACCAGGCAAAGCATGAATATGCCTATGGGCGCTGGGTCCGGGTGGTGGCAGAGGGAAAGAATGTAGATCCCGGCAACCCTGGCGACCTCAAGGATGGTGGTACCACGAGGAAAGCTCACGATCTTGCCGTCTATGATCTGATCTACATTGCCTTCTATGGTCATGGTAATGGCTGAAGATGCTCGTTTCAAGCTCAGATCTCCTCAAGGATCGCCATTTGCCAACTCAATTTATAGTCATCTCTTTCTTATTCATGAAAGTTATGAAAACATCATAAAATGGATGTGCGACCTTTGATCCGAAAAATCCATAACTAGCTTTGGCTAATTAAGATCATGCCCCGGCGGAAAAGGGCTCAGAGTGAACCTGTCCGCTGCCAAAAAGGGCGGGAAGTTATTTATATCGATGGCCAGAGTGGCCAAAGAAGACCTGCAACCTGGGCGGTCGTAGATCCCCCAAAGCCTGAAGGTTGCATGGATGGGGCCACTTCAGCCCCGGCGGTGGATGCCATGCCCACGAAGATCAACTTGAAAAGGGTTGAGATGCCCAAGCAGCCCCCAAAAGAGAGGCGGTGGAACTTCCAGGAGGTAGCCCTGGGCTACACTGGAGATGAAGCGAAGACTGAGGCCGACAGATGCCTCCAGTGCAAGAAGCCAAAATGCGTCGAGGGCTGCCCCGTCGGCGTGGAGATCCCTCACTTCATCAAATCACTGAGGGAGGGCGATATGCCCGAGGCTACCAGGTCTCTCAAGGAAAAGAACTGCCTGCCAGGGGTCTGCGGCAGGGTCTGCCCCCAGGAGGTTCAATGTGAGAGCCGCTGCGTCATGGGAAAGAAGGGCCAGCCCGTGGCCATAGGCCGCCTGGAGAGATACGTGGCTGATTGGGAGCTCTCCCAGGAGGAAAAGCCCCAGCAGAAGGCTCTACAATCCACTGGAAAGAGGGTAGCAATCGTAGGCTCCGGACCCGCCGGCCTTACCTGCGCATCGGAGCTGGCCAGGATGGGACACAAGGTCGTCATCTTCGAGGCCCTCCACGAAGCTGGAGGGGTGCTGGTCTACGGCATTCCTGAGTTTAGGCTCCCTAAGAGCATAGTCAAGGCCGAGGTGGACTACGTCAAATCCCTAGGCTCCGACCTGAAGCTGGACTCAGTGGTGGGAAGGCAGGTTCAGGTCAAGGAGCTTTTAGCTGATGGCTTTGATGCAGTCTTCCTGGGAATCGGCGCCGGGGCTCCCAGGTTCATGGGCCTCCCCGGAGAGAACCTGAATGGTATCTATTCAGCTAATGAATACCTGACCAGGATCAACCTCATGAAGGCCTACAAGTTCCCCGATTACGACACGCCCATAAGGAAGGGCAAGAAGGTGGCGGTAGTTGGCGGGGGCAACGTGGCCATGGATGCCGCCCGGTGTTCCATGAGGCTTGGAGCCGACGAGGTTCACGTGGTGTACAGGCGCTCCGAGGCAGAGATGCCGGCCAGGCTTGAGGAGATCGAGAATGCCAAGGAGGAGGGCATCATCTTCGACTTCCTCACCAACCCCATCAAGTTCCTGGGCGATAAGAATGGAACTGTCAGGGCTGCGGTCTGCGTGCGCATGGAACTCGGCGAGCCGGATGAGAACGGAAGGAGGCGGCCGGTGGTTAAGAAGGACTCCGAGTTCTCCATGGACGTGGACACGGTGGTCATAGCTGTTGGAACTATACCCAATCCCCTGATTCCATCCACGACTCCGGAGCTGAAGGTCACCAAGTGGGGGACTTTAGCTGTGGATGAAAAGGGCAGGACTGCCATGGATGGGGTCTGGGCTGGCGGCGATATCACCACAGGTGGAGCTACAGTCATTAGCGCCATGGGGGCGGGAAAGGTGGCAGCCAAGGACATGGATGAATGGCTGAGGGCCAAAGGGAAGAAGAGCACCTAAGCCTTCCTTTTATTTTGCATTGCTTTTATGTTGATAGCATCTCTTTTCAAAGGCGTTATCTGGAAAAGGGGTGTTTAATATAGAGGGCCACGTGTTGTATATACGACTAAGATTTTCTATAAACCATGTTTTGTGGAATGATTTCTAGTCTTTAGGAGGAAACCACACAAAAATATTAGACGACTATTGCTTTACTCACGATAAACCTTTTATGGATATGGTTCTATCCTTTTTCAGCAATGAGGGGTAAGTATTCCAGGCATCTCTCTGAGATAAGGAATTCTATCATTGAGGTATAATAAAATGGTCCTTAGCGGTTATGGATCAAGTCTAGGCTTTGGTGATGTCTTTAAGGAAGCTGGGGACTTAGACAAGACCTATACTTCTCCCGGCTTTCCGAGGGTTTCCGCTGTCGGTGAGATCGCCGGACAATATCAGGAATCCAGGATCAGGGATAAAGAGGAAGGGACTGCTCCAATCTCCGAGGCTCATCGCAAGATAGGAAGTCGTGGTTCTACCGCAACTAGGTTCATCCTCGGCGGGCAGATGCCTCCCAAGATGAATGGTCTACTGTACCCGCTACGTAGGGAATAGGAGTTAATCAAGCCTCCGCTTAAATAAGAATCTATTGTCTAAATAGCCCCGTAAAAAACCTGATCTATTCCCTATATCCGCGGAGTTAAGGTTACAAAGGATTTACCTTAAAGAGAATCAATGTTCCTCTTACATCGCCCTTACTCCTCCTTCCTGAGCTCAGCACAAAGGGCGACCAAAGCGACGCTAATGAGGTTGACGGTTGTCGCAGCGTACCACAGTCTGACCTCGATGAAGTTTAAGTTTAAGATCCAGCCAGACCAGAGTACAAAGCAGACGATGGAGAATGAGATAAGAGTATCCACGGCCAGATAAACCCCGGGACGACCAAGAAAGCTGCCTATCTCAGCCAGAGTACAGCAATCTATGGGAGATTTGCGGCCTGCCAGATCAAAGATGGCCGCCAGGAGGTTCATGATGATATCCAGGGAGGCCCAGACCACAGCGGTACACCCGAACCCCTCCAGATAGGCGACGTGGTTTTCTAAGGCAAACCGCAGGGAAAGGATTCCAAAGAGCAGCTTGAAGATGCCGAAGGGCACGCCTACGGTGAGGGCCAGGAAGAGGGGTGTTTGAAAGAAATTACCATTGGCTAGGCGAGATACCAGGTTCATCATTTCATCTGGGTCTCAGCCATAGGACTATAATTGGTTTTTGTCATGTTTCCATTTTATTATACTTCAGTAATGTGAATTAAACTCACATTCCAACCCACCGTCCAAACAACCTTTCTTTCCAGCTAACCGCTCCCTCCTATCTGGCTTAGATGACATAGAGATCGCCGCGACCTAGTCGTGGTGTAGCGCAAAAATTCGTGCCTTCACACAGGGACTTCGGAGCGAAAAAGAAGCTCTTCTCCTTTATTTTCTTCTGCCTTGGTCGACTTTTTGTCCTATACCAAAATTGAATACACCAAGGTCTATATAAATTTCCCGACCGAGTGATATAGAATGAATCGATTGATGCATCTTATTTTCTACGTTGGCTCATTAGATTTTGTGGATATCGTATAAAAATGGATCGTGTTTTAAGCGATAAGGGTTTTCTCGGAAGAACAGTTAAAATATTATAAACAGAACCATTTATAGCTGCGCCCTGTTCATACTCATCCGTAGGGTTAGTATTATATCTTTTTCTTGATCATAGCTCCCACAGGAGGCATTATCATAGACGAAAAAGAAACCAAGATAAGAAACTTCGCCCTCAGGGATAAGGAAGGCAACGAGATAGGCGTCTTTACAGGCAAGTCGCCCCGTCAGGCTGCTCTCAAGGCAGCCAACCGTGGCCACAGTGACATAAGGCTGAGGGAGCGGGGAACTAAGAAGGTCCATCTCTTCGAGGGCAAGAGAGTTCAGGTAGACAAGCCCAAGAATGCCCCCACCTGGATGACCGATAAGATATGGAAGCCTCAGGTCAAGAAGGTAGGCATAGAGAAGCTCGAGGATATCTGAGACTCAAGGGTTTATATAATAGATTAGCTAGGAAGGGCGAAAACCTAGGCATTGAGGCTGGAGGTATAGAGCCCTTTCAATTTCATTTCGCCTGGATTAATTATATATGTTTGCCATCTACTTTTAATACATAAAAGCTGCGTTGGAAGCTGAAAACGCTATATTGCTGATTATAATTAGACTTGAACGAGTTTATAATTTCCGCAAGTGCCAATTCCCCATATTTACTCCACCTCAACCGCCACACATAGGATATACCTTTATTTCTGGATTGGAAAGAGGAGTAATATCATACGGTCCGATATATGATCTCATACAAGCCGTTAAAGGGGGGGTGATGTCTCTTGATAGTTTCAAACTGAGTTGGAAAAAACTTAAATACCCAGCCTGCGAAAGTTGACAGCTTCTCATGATACAAAAAGGAAGGACCTTCACTCCGGGCACCGAGAATCGCACCTTCTGGTGCCACACCTGCAGCTTGCCCCTCCTCTCGGCAAGGTGCAATAACTGCGGAGGATCGGGCGAGATGGTAGAGCTCTCGCCCCCCGCAGATATACGCCTCTGCTCAGGGGCCGGAAGGGATCTTCTCAAGGATCTTTTCGGCAAGAGCTATGGCTGCAGCGATTTTCTGGACAGGAGAACCATCCTTCTTAACAAAATTGCCGGAGCCGATCGCCGTGATCAGGTGTTCATCAACGGCAGACACGTAGCTACTCTCTGGTTCGATGTGGAGAAAGAAGCCCACAGGCTCGACCTGGAGTCTGCCGGGGCAGCCCTTCTCACGGACAGAGCCAAGAACAACGTAGTGGTTTGCAACCCGGCGGCCTTGAAGGGACATTTCAAGGGAAAATGGCTTGATAAGAGCGCCATCCTAGATCAGACGGGAAACCCTGAAGAGAGCGACTGCGTCCTACTGAAGATAGGAAAGTTCGTCGGCGTGGGTGTTGTAAGAAAGAAGGGTGACGGTTCGACCGCCATTAGGGTAAGAGATGTCACCAAGGAGCCTTTTGAACTTAGCAGCAAAATCCCGACCATCGAGGATGTCATAAAGGCCAATGAGCCCCACCTAAAGAGACTGGAGAAGACCGCTGTAAGAGAACTGAGGGAGGCCATATCCCATCCCAGATCCCAATCCGAGCTTCCGGTAAACGTCTCCTTTTCCGGCGGCAAAGATAGCCTGGCAGCCTTGAGCCTCTGCCTCAAGGCCAAGCCAGATGCCGAGGTCCTCTTCATAGATACCAAGCTCGAGTTTCCAGAGACTGTAGAATACGTCAAGAACATCTGCACCTCCGAAGGGCTCAAGCTCCACGTCATAGAAGGCGAAGATAAGTTCTTCGACCAGGTGGAGAGCTTCGGCCCTCCAGCAAAAGACTATCGCTGGTGCTGTAAGACTAATAAGCTCGGCCCCCTCACGGCTTTCGTGCAAAAGCAATATCCAAAAGGCTGCTTGACCGTCGAGGGAAGGAGGATCTACGAGTCCTTCAGCCGCTCCAAGATCGGTGCCGTGGAAAGCAACCCCTATGTTCCGGGCCAGATTACCCTCTGCCCCATACGAAACTGGAAGGCCCTGGAGGTGGTTCTCTATACCATGTGGAAGGGGCTTCCTCAAAACCCTCTCTACGAAAAGGATTACGAGAGGATAGGCTGCTGGCTCTGCCCTGCCTCGCTTCAGTCTGAGTTCGAGAACACCAGGAGTATCCACCCTGAGCTTCACTTCAGGTGGGCCTCCTACCTCAGGGGATGGGCCAAGGCCAATGAGCTGGATAGTAGATACGTAGACTGGGGCTTCTGGAGGTGGCGCAGACATCCCCCCAAAGTGGTGGAGATAGCCAAGGCCCGAGGCATCGCCTTAAATCCTCTGCCACTCAAGGGAAAGAAAACTGGCCTAGATGTGGTCAGAGGGAGGTCGCCATGCGGTCTTAAGTACTCCATCGAGGGATCCTTGGCTGTGCCCCAGAACTATCCCTTCAGCGCCGTGGCCAATGCCTTATGCATGATTGGCAGGGTAAAGTACTCTGAAGACCTGGGAGTTGCGATGGTGGAGTCCAAGGAGGGAAATGTCACCCTCTTTGCCAATGGTCACTTCATGGTAGTGGCTGAGAAGGAAGATGCTGAGGTGCTACTCAGGAAGGTCGTGGAGACTGCGCTCAGGGTTCAGATGTGCACCGGGTGCAAGATCTGCGAAAAGAGGTGCAGGCAGAGAGCTATAAAAGTTAAGGATACCATCTACATCGATGAGGAGAGATGCTGCCGCTGCGGAAGATGTGTTAAAGGATGCATCGCGGCGGCAGAGGCACCGATGATTTTGGGTAATAAAGGAAGATCATCAAGACCATCTGCAGTGAAATCCTCTCGCTCAGCTTGAGAGATCCCTTGCTCTAACCCCTTCTTAGCCTCCGTTTACTGATTTCATTGGTATCCTATGATAATTTATACTAACGATATGTTTGATGATCGTTAAACATGAGCATCTAAATAAGGGGCGTAATTAATCCCGGTGGAGAGCAAGCCTAGTGCACTATATCAAATATCACAAATCATAAGAAGGTACCCTAGACAAAAGGTCATGACAAGAAAAGCAATATTCACCGTTAATTTAAAAGGCGAAAATAGAGAAAGCTAAAACAATATATACAATATATCCGCTGCGGAAAGACATCAGCAAGAAGCTTAACTCGTGTTAGAATATTGCTCTTAGCTGATGAGGGCTACTCTACCGAAGAGATCATTGATTCTTTAAAGACCAGTCGAACCACCGTAAACCTAATAAGAAAACGATATTGTCAAGAAGGCGTATACTTTTCAATAGATAGAAAACCTCGTAGCAGAATGCCGCCCAAGATAGATGGGACTCTAGAGGCAAAATCAACAGTCCACCGACTTCATCTTGACCTGTGTGAACCAGGGACGTGTCAAAAGATAGTCAATTATTGATCCTAGAGGGCCATCTACCACGTAAAACAGGTTCACCCTGTTGTAATATTTATACCAAATATTGGTGAAGTTAGCTATGAAGGTTTTAAGAAGATTAAAGGAATAAAGATTGGTGCTTTAACTGGTAAAAAGGTTTAAAGTTATCTATATTTATGTCTCCAGCTAATATTCATGACTCAAGGATCCATTATTATATTATTTGGAATGTTAAGATAAAACTACCT
This sequence comes from Methanosaeta sp. UBA114, assembly GCA_002506335.1. Lineage (GTDB taxonomy): Archaea > Halobacteriota > Methanosarcinia > Methanotrichales > Methanotrichaceae > UBA114. Next base: position 4,412 of record DAXJ01000113.1, on the reverse strand, counting down.
ATGGGAGCTCCAATAACTAGGCCGAATTTGGTTAATTGCGATTCCTCTTTTGATTATAAAGACATAAGAGGTTACAATAGAAGAAAAGGAATCAAGAGCAATATACCAGTAAATCCTAGAAATACCAAGAGTGGAAAGAGGGGTAGGCCTAGAAATCTTGATGATGATATTTACAAACGTAGATATGCCGTTAAGAGATTCTTTAGTTGGATCGAGGGTTATAAAAAGATCTCTACGAGATACGAACGATTGGAGAATTCTTATTTTGGACTTATTACTTTAGCATGTAGTCTTATGTTAGGGTGGGTTTTGGGATAACCTCAGATAATACCCTTCGATGCGTATGGTCTTTTCGTCGCCGTTAGTATCGGCCTGCAGTATTATATCAGCCCCAGCTGGTAATGGCCAATATCTACCGAGTGGGCAATATTTATGTCTCAGAGTTCTGTGTGGAGGGTTTCAAGCAAAAAGCTGAGAAGCTGAGGCTCAAAAAAAGCTGGAGCATGAGAAGCAGAAGAAATTAGGCCTCTCCAGGCTTCAGATTAGAGGCTTCCAATCGCCATTCCCAGTCCCCATCACAGAGGGATCGAAGCTGTGATAAGGCTTTGTCAATGTATTCCCTTGTGAACCCGTCCCACTCAACTGCATGGGCTGGGTAGTAGTGGCTGGCTGGATAGTGGAGTTTTCCTCTGGCAAGATGTAGGTTTGATCTCCAGTCGTTCCCACCAGGCTATTCCAGGATTCTACGGTCGTCTGATAGGCTGCATCGTCGTTCTGAAGCAGCGCCTGGATAACATTCCAGCCTACCTTTATGCCTGCCACCACGCCGGCATTGTAGTCTCCTTGGGTTTGGGCTTGGACCACGGAGGCCAATGCTAGTAGTAACACGGTTAATGCTATTTTTCTCATTAAAATCCTCAATTGCGGTATGTAGATTAAATATCGTTCCTTTAAATCTATCGGATCTATGTGATAAAATCTATCAAGGTCGGAAGGACAATAACTCTAATTTCGACGACCTTTATACTCAGGGACTGCCATATCAGCCCCTGGGCATTTCAAGGCAAAAATTTCAGGCTAAAAATACCCGGTATTTTCAAAGCTTTCTATGATAGAACCACCAATCTTCGCAGACCATATTCCCGCCCGTAATCCTGGCCATTGCCATCCATAGAAAAGCTTCTCCTCAATTATCTCGCAATTCTTCCAGTGGGCAATGGTTCAAAGCTCCACGCTGAACTTTTTATTGGTGGGTGAGATAGCCTAGCCTTCGGCACCTATCATGGGGCCTTTTACGGACCCTGTGAACTCGGCAACAGAGCACGTTCCAGCCATCCTGACCAAACAGGATTTTATACGGATCATTCCCAACGTGGTTACCTGGAAAGACCTTGAAGAATGCCTCAGCCTACTTTCGATGCATGTTTCTACATTTAATCGGACCGGCCTATCCTGCCCGTATACAGCAACGTCCCTATTGTAAATCTTATCAAAGGCTCTCCAGTTATGAGAATCCCATGCGTCATCGAGCGTTTTCCAGGATGAAGATTATCCTCAACCATCAATTCAATCATTTCTGGCTGCAAAACCCCGACGTCTTTTTAAGCGACTTCTAAATCTAATGCAGTCTTGCAACCTTAGGTACATGTTCCCCGTATCCTGGACGGATTTCTAGCTCAGTATAAACCGAAGATTAGCTTAAAAACGGGATCTCAACCAGGTAATATGCCTTAATTGCATCTAGTTAGCCCGAGGTCATTTTCAGATGAATCTCTAAACTTTCGGCGATAGAGATACCTACTGAAAGGCTCCCCATCAGATTTTTTTAGCAAGATATATCCAGGCGCCTCAAGGCGTCCAGGACCCTCTGAACTGATATGTCTTTCATCACTGGCCTAAAGTCCAGCGGGCCTGCCTTCGGTCAAAAGTCCGAGGACAAATTGGATGGCCCTGAAGGCCGTGCTGAGGCTCTTG
>DAXJ01000113.1:0-2073 GCA_002506335.1 Methanosaeta sp. UBA114 | reverse complement strand
TATCCTCCTCAGCTCATGCAAATCAGGGCTATCCATTATCACTATGGGTCTTGCTTGATCAATATGGCGTTGATATTGGCCCTGACAAGCTGATCCACCAGGTGCCTTATCTCTCAATAGAGCTCGTCGTACTTCAACTCGTGACGGAAGCTCTTCCTCTGCCCAAAGGGTCCTGGGATAAGAGCGGCCCTCCAGCATAAACCTGGCAGGCATGGCATAGATATGAGCCAAGTCCATATCGCTCTCATGCAAGCCCATGATCCACATATGGAAACCTACGCAGGTGGTAAAGAGATGCGAAAATCTTGGGTGAATCCCTAAATCAGAGGGCAGCCTGAGATCGGGAGGCTGCCTTGAATCAAACGGTATCAAGCCAACCTATGATCTCCCTGGCAAATAGAGGAAAGACTATCAGGCTCTTGTGGAAGCTTTCAAGGACCATGCCCGGGTCCAGAGGTGCATAGCGGTGGACGAGAACGTTTCTGAGCCCTCCAAGGCCCTTTATCTGATCATAAAGATTCCAGGGTATAACGTTTAAATCAAAAAGGGCTTTGAGGCTGTCCTCGTAGGTCTGGGCATAGTAGCCGAAGTGGCCTGCCAGGATCCTATCGGCTATATCGAAGGTGGTGGAGGCACCGGAGATAAGACCCCGTTCTATGACCCAGCTAATGCTGGTATCAGCTCTGAGACTGTCAAGGTTCACATCCCTGTATTTATCCAGCTCTTGGATTATTCCATCCATCTCCTGGAGGCGTTGCTCTATGGACTCCCTTCTGAGACCCATCTAACCATCCTCTCCCTGAGATCCTTCATCTGCTCCTGGCGCAAGTAGGCCGTGTCCCTGTACTCCCTCAAGGTATTCATCTCGAAGGCCTCTTTGGCTTCTTGATCCCTAATGTAGATTGGCTTTCCAGTGCTCATGATCTCATAGCGTAGCACAGGCGAGGCTATGGCCAAGTTTATCAGATCTACCCGATCTGTGCCAACAGCCGTCATGATGTCTTCCCAAAGGTTGCGGCCCGATTCCGTGCCCCCTTTTACAGGAAGAACTGCTAGATCTAGGTCATGGGGCTCTCGGTGGCCGTTATTGTTTCTGGCAAGAGATCCAAAGACGTAGGCCAGCTCCACATTATCCCTCTCAAAGAGGGGGATCAATCTGGTTGGGAGGAGCTGTCTTATATGCTTTGGCAGGGGCTTGTGTCCTTTCCATCGCTCAGGTATGCCCATAGTACGCTCCTTATGCTACTGAAATCTCCAAAGGGCCTTATGCCCAAAATCCTTTGATTATCAGCTTTATCTCTGATTCAACACTCAACATTTGGCGCATAAACTATTTTAGTTTTTTTGATACATATGGTTGACGGCATGGAAAAGACATATCCTGATCTTTCTCACCAATTAGACCTCAGTGGATGGTGATGCTCCGCGATATATTGGAAGAAGATGATACAAAGGAATATCGACCCGATTATCGGTTTAATTATCGGCTTAATCTGATTTACATCCCTAGTTAAGACATTTACAGTCTTTAAGGCTTATCGAAGGACCAGCAAAGCTCCAGCAGCTTAGAATTAAGTTATCCTTGATAAAGAACCTAAATCTTTGATTCTATATCCTTTAGACGCCGGTCTATCTCATCCAGCTTCTTTTCTATCCTGGTCAGAGATTCTTGAAGGGGGCCTATAGTAAATATGCCTACAGGTGGGGCATTTATCTCTGGCATCTCAGGACGTTCAGGTACTATCAGGTTGTCCACAGGGTTAGTGGGCATTCCAGGCCTTGGGTTGAACCTGTCAGGTGTCATACTACAGAATTCTCTCCTAATTTATTTATATGCTTTGTTTTCAAGGTTCGCCTATTTAGCATATTTTCGTATCTTAAGGTAGACTTTTAAAATGGCTTTAGGGCTGCATTTCCATGGACTTGGAACAAAGAACATTGAGATATTTGAGATAAGATACTGTGTCGCATGAGTTTATATCGTATGGACGTTAATAATCGGAGATTAGCTACATCGATAGCCGAAATTGGGAAGAGGTTAACGCTCAGCTTGTACGGGGCGAATTCTATATC
>DAXJ01000112.1 GCA_002506335.1 Methanosaeta sp. UBA114 | reverse complement strand
CTTGGTTGTTAATAACAGCCGCTATGTGGCTTAGAATGTCAACATTTCGGATAAGATATGTTCTGATGTATATATCTTACTAAGTAGATAAGTCCTATAGATGCCGTTTGTCTTTAGCTGCCCTAACGCCTATAGGGTTCTGATGTTAGCCGGACCAAGTCAGAGCATCTTCAGGAGGACCAGTGGTCCCTTTCACGACATCTCTGTCTGCCATCATAGATTAAAAGAAGGTACATTCAACTATCGTATATTCAACTACAGTGTATATACCTAGGTCCAGACGCCCATATCTGTGGGATAGATTATTCATCGTAATCATCCAAAATGAAATCCATACATTCGTTATATGTCGTATATTCGGCTGGCAGAAGTCGGTCAAATCTACTTTCTCACGGCTTTTGCACTCACCTCCGTTCTCACTAACATTTCAATGCCTATGGACTACGCCGATTGCCCTGGAATGAAAGACTCGCGTCCGTTCAATGTCGCAAAACCGGTGGGCAAAAACCAAAAGCATCAGTACATTCTATTCCTTTGACTTTTGTCTCTCCCTACTAATTTGCTGCCCCCTTAGGGACTGTAGAGCAAGGGGTATATCTGCATGCCGACCTTGGTATATACGGAAGGGGTTATTTATTTGATCTTTAAAAGCCCATCCGCTATAATCAGCAGCTTCTTCACTCAGTCGGCTTTATTCAAACAGTTGTTTAGCGCTCTAAGAACTAGCTCTAAGTACGTCGATCGCCTTAACCGAAAAGTTTATACTCGACGAGTGACGTATAGATTCACGGCAAAAGTCGGTCACCGTGATCCCTCCTACATCACTGACTTTTGCTATCCCTCCTCCTACTGGCTTGGCTTTATTTCCCCCACGGCTCGTCGTTTATCTTATATAGAACGGACGAAAGCCCATCTACCATGCCGGATCCCCTGAGCATTATCCAGTCCCTGGCTTCATCCTTGAATGACCTGAGGCTCCATGTAGGCAGAAAGGATTTAAAGATCGGTAGCCATAGGATCAATGCCCAGCTCTACCTGTCCATGGCCAATGCGTGTCTCAGAAACAAGACAGTCCTCCTTTATGGGGGCATGGGCGCCAATAAGACCACCCTGGTGAACCTGCTCGGTGCATCCTTCACAGGCCAGCCTTTCAGCGATGTGGAGAATGTCATGGTCACGGGCCACCCAGAACAGACCGAGGAGAAAATCATAGGGTTTATAGATCCAAGGCAGTGGGCATCGCCTGGTGGAAGCGGCCTGGAGGTCCTGTGGACACCCTGGGCCAAGTCCAACTGGAAGGTGATCAACGAGATCAACAGGTTTCCCAGCGGAAAGCAAAACATTTTCCTAGAGATTTTGCAGAAGAGGAAGCTTTCCTACGCAGGAAGGACCTTGGAGCCGGGAGATACCTGTTACTTTGCCACCATGAACCCCGACTTCAGCTCCACCTATCCCCTGGATGAGGCCCTCCTGGACAGGATATCGGCTTGCGTTCCTGCCAACCAGCCCGATTTTCTGGGAAGTTTATCCATATCCGAGAGGGAGAGGGATGTCTTTGATCTGGCAGAGGAGCTGCCCAGGTTCTCCCCTTCGGACCTCCAGGCCCTACGCAGTGGCACGGCAGCAAAGCCCCTGGAGAGCCAGGTGGAGCTGGCGGTGGTATCCCTCCTCAGGGACTTCACCCTCTGCGAGCGCGCCCCGGGCTTCGACAAAACACAGCTCTCAGGAACCAAGCCCAGCAAAGGGCTCTGCAATGGTTGCCACTACTTCAACAACCCCGAGGCCCTTTGCTGGCAGGTGGATCAGGGCCTCTCCGACCGCGTCAGACAGGATCTGAGGGACTTCACCAGGGCCATGGCCTATCTGACCGCTACGCCTGGCAATGTGGGGGTCTTGAGATCAGTGGCGCCTCATGTGATATGGCACAGGGTGAATCCCCTGCGATCAGCCTTCGATCGACCTCCCTACTACGGCGCCGACAAAAAGGCATTCGTCTCCGATCTAATAGGCAAGAGCATAGACAGGACGCTCAATGAGAGGAGCGAGATGAACATGCTATTCTCATCGGCGGTAGATGGCGAAACATCTCCCAGGGATGCCATAAAGGAGCTGTCAGGTTACGACGATCCCATTGCCAGGTTCGACTACGTGCCCGCTCTGGAGAGGATGATGTAATGGGGGGAAGCCTGAGGGAAGTTATGATGGAGGTTATGACGTGGGCCTAAAGGGCTTCATGGATAAAGCCTATCGTGGAAAGGCGAGGTCTAGGCACCTGGAGACCCACAAAGGCGACGTGGTCTTCGGCCTGGAGGACTTATCCGAGCGCCTCGGCCCAAGGCCCTCCAAGGGCCAGGTAGCTGAGCTTGTGGACGACAGAATACTCCCCAAGCTGCTATCCGCAGACCCCGGCAAAAAGTATATGGAGCTGTGGGGCTGCCTTACCAGCGTTGCCTCTGAGAGAAGCCTGGTTCCCCTGAGGCTTCCCGGGAGGGACTTTGCCGGACTCCAAATGTCGTCCGGCGTGCTCATACTGGAGGTCGGGGGAAACGGAGGGAATCACCTTGGAGAAAGGATGAGCGGCGGCAGGATCTTTATCAAAGGCCCGGCTGGAAGCCATCTGGGCCAGGATATGTCTGAAGGGAGAATTGTGGCCGACTCCTGCGGCAATTACGCATTCAAGGGCATGAAAGGCGGCTGGGGCGTGATCATGGGAGGCAGTGGCAACTTTACGGGCCTTGGGAACTCAGGAGGGAGAATCGCCGTCCGGGGAAGCTGCGGCGAGCGGGCAGGATGGCTCATGCGCCAGGGAAGTCTGAGGATAAAAGGCAATGCTGGCGACTACCTGGGTCTCCTCATGAGCGGCGGAGAGATCAAGGTCATGGGAATGGCGGGTGCCAGGGCCGGATGGAGGATGAAAGGCGGAACCATTTTTGCCCAGGGAGGATACGGTCCTGAAGCTGGATCTGGGGCGGTCGGCGGAGAGATTCTGTAAGCCAAGCCTTGAAACCCCTGAGCATATCCTGGAGATCTGGGAGAGATCGAGGTCCAACTGGCACTGGCCTCAGCTCCCCCAGCCTATCCTTGGCCCTTCTGAGGACGGCCAGTTCCCCTTCCAAAACTACAGGATAACCCTTGATAAGGATACCTTAGGCCAGGGCGATCTGTACCTAGAAAACCTCTTCGACCACCTTATAGTCCACTACACCTTCTGCCCCAGGTCCCTGGAGACATCAGGAAATCTTGCCTTATCAGCGACTCAAGTGCTGATGGAGCCCGCCCTTGCTAGGATCATGGTAAATATCTTCACAGATATAGTGGCTGACTCATTCCGTCTGGAGAGGAGCCCCGAGGATGAGGAGAAGGTTCTCCTCGGATGGAAGAGGCTAGCCAGCCAGGAGGAGATATCGGAGATGGATAAAGTTATCCTGGGATTCCTGGCCGAATACTGGAATGTCAATTTACCAAGGCGCGGTTGCCCGGAGGTCGGCCTCATCCTCCGGGTCTTTTCACCTGGGGTAAGGGATAAGAACCTATGGATCAGGCAATGCCAGCAGCTCTCCAGGGTGCTAGAGCCCTTAAATCCAGGCCTTCTGGGCAAAGGCCCCGTCAGGTCAGAGGAGCTTTTGAGTGGATATGCGGAGGCTGTGCCTCTGGCGGCCCTGGCCAACACCCTGGAGCCAGGAAAGTACGAGAAAGCCTTGGCCGTTCTCGGCCTCCAAGGCGATCTCAAGAGGTGGTACAGGGATCAGAGCTACTCGGTGCAGGTGAGGCAGAGGTCCGGCGCCAGGGTCGGATGGTACCCGTCAGGTCCTATCAAGTGGAGGCTCACTGATCCCCCAAGCGAGATGGACATCCCCTACTCCCTGAGCCTCAGCCCCAGGCTGATACCTGGTGTCACTACCTACAAGAGGGACCAGGAGAGCAGCCTCATGACGGGCCTGGATGATGAAGTCCCCGACCTCCTGGTGGTCCTGGACAGCAGCAGGTCCATGGAAGGACACCATCCGGGTACCAAGACCCATAAGGCTACCCTGGCCGCCTTCAAGGCCAGCCGGTTCGCCCACCAGGAAGGGGCGGAGGTTGCGGCCATAAACTTCAGCGAGAAGTACCTGGTCCAGGAATGGACTAGAGACCTGGGTGCTGTAGAGGACATCCTGGTGGAGGACCTCTGCGCAAGGACCAGCATACCTGGAGAGGTCATACTGAAGTTGGTTGAGGAGAGGCCGGGCTGTCTCATACTCTGCATAACGGATACTCAGATACAGAACTTTTACCTAGAATGGGATAACATCAAGAGAGCTTCTGAGGTGGCCAGGCTCATCCTCTTCTGTATAGATGAGGCCCATAAGGATAAGCAGGTCGAAGGAGCCTTAAGGAACCTGGGGACTGTCTATTATATCAATCAGCTGGATGATCTGGTATCCCTGGTGGCGGAGGTAACAGAGAGCATCTACCTTGGACCCAGAAGTGATGACATCAATAGCGATCGATCTAATTCATGATGATTCACGAGGCTTTTATCTCTTTATCAATTTCCCTTTGAAGATTGTTATGAGATCGAAAGAAGTATATTTCTTTCTTTTCAGCCTCTTCAGGCTTATTGGAAGGCACCAGTTCGGGCAGCTAAATCCCTTTGATCTTACGCTCCTGCTTATCGTCTCCGAGAGCATATCCCATGCCTTGACTGCCAATGACTAGTCCCCGACTGCAGGCTTGATCTCGGCAGGCACTCTCATGGCCATTAATACCCTGAGGTCTTACGGCAAGTTCAAGAGTAGATCCTTTAGGAAGGTGGTCGCAGACGGGCCCAAAAAGCTGGCAGATCATGGAAAGGTCGTTGGTAAAGAGCTGGATAGGAAGAGGATGATCCTGGAAGATCTCAGGGAATCCTTGAGAGAGAAGGGCATAGATGATCTAAGCAAGGTGAGAGAGGCATACCTTGAGATCGATGGAAGCATCTCCGTTCTCCAGTACGAAGAATAAGGCGGACCTTCTGGAGGCGACTCGGATAAGAAAGAAGTCTAGGGCCTACCGGGGAAAGTTTTATCTGCCTGGAATGTGTCAGTGGGGTGGCGCGCCGGGATAGGGTAGTGGTTATCCTGAGAGACTGTGGATCTCTCGAGCTGGGTTCGAATCCCGGTCCCGGCCCCATATTTATTCGCAAGGTCCAAATAAAAAAATCCGTTTTTGTTGGTCATTCTATTGGCAAAGACTGACAAATTTAAGCACAAATACGGCTCATGATTTAGGCTATTTGGATGAAAAGGTGCTGATAACCTACAGAAAGGATGGTAATTTAAAGATCTATTTCATATCTGGAAAGCTCAGCGCCCGAGGAAAAAACCTGACCTCCTTGCTCCAGCAGAAGTGATTCCGGGGTGTAATATTACCTTTGACCGACGCGCTTGGATCTACATCCACCCATACGGTCGATAAGATCCTTGGAGCCGCTTACCATCTCAAAGTACATCAGTATCCTGTAAGACCGTGGCGTGGTTCGCCACGAGAATGTAGGCAGAGGAAGTTAAAAATTTATTATATAATCGACGGGCTGAAAGTCACTCATCTCCTTTTAACTTAGGGAAAATCCATTATGGATCCCTTTGTAGACAACGTTATTGGGATCTATCTTGAGAGACGATTAAATTAGAGGATGAAAATACTTTTTTCCTGATCAACATCATCTCCCCAAGTCTTTCCTATAAGCTGCCTTCTCAAAAGACAGGTCTCCACCAGGTCCCTGCCCGACCTTTATCTGATGCCACTTCTGGAGTATATCCCGGAGCTCATTGAAGAACGCCCCAATCCACTGGGATCTCTGGCATTCGGCCATAGATTTCAGATCCACCCCCAGCTCAAAGGCCTTGGCAGCCGCCAGGCCTTCTACCTCGCCCCTGGACTTGATCATCTGGACGTTGACATCCGCATCGTCCTCGTCTATCACGAACTCGTGCCAGCCAATCCTTATGATCGCGCCCTGCTCCAGCCGGTTGGCTCTGGCCTTAACGGCCGCGTAGCTCACCGATTGGAAGATCTCGGCCTGTGAAACCATCTGAGCTACCTTTTTGGTCTGATTGGTATTGATCTGATTGGTGTCCATCGACTATCGGTCTGCTCCAGGCTAATATCCATATTGAAAGTATTTAACACCTAGGAAGACAATTGTATATTACTTGTGGCCTTAAGGGAGATGCTCCATGGGCTGTCAGGAGGATTTTATGGACATCAGGGACGAGGTAGAGAAGGTAAAGCGGGCACGGGAGAAAAGGCTTGAGGTGGAGAAAGGAGAGGCGCCGCTACAAAAAGGCAAACGATAACTGCATGGAGGTGGTTTTGGCTTGGTCAAGGTGGTCATAGATAGAGACGGATGCATTAGCTGCGGAGCGTGCTGGACCAGCTGTCCAGAGTTCTTCCGGGAAAATATAGAAGATAATCGAAGCAGCGTTATAGAAAAGTATATGGAAGGAAATTTAGGAGAGGGCGAGGCACCGCCAGAGCTGGAGGACTGCATCAAAGGATCGGCTGAGCAGTGCCCCGTCCAAGTGATCCACGCCCCCCCATGATGGCCCTCGATGGTCCTATTGCAATATTGGAGATAAGTATTAGTAGATAAAATCTAAGCCGCGCATGGTTATGCTATTAGTTGATCTTCTAACTAGGGAAGGTTTTCTAAATTTTGGGCAAAAAGATTGATGGTAACGCTATGCTCAGGATATATTGAAGGAACTACCAGAGCCTTGAATAAGATACCAATTCTTCGCGCATAAAACTCCCCTTTGATCCAACTGAAGCTTCAAATTACTATCGGGAAATATGATCTATGAACCTAATGCGAGCGAAAATTGAAGATAATAGCGTGGTTACATCGGACAAGCAAAGCCTCAGAGTGTTCACTGAAGGGTGATTCATTGACTTATCATAGATAGATTAAAGCCTCGCAGGTTAGAAGGGGCTTCAACTTTGAATCTTCATAGACCCTGGTTGATTTCTGCCTGGGAAGATCTCGGACGATGGCGGAGGGGACAAAAATGGATTGTATGGTCCCCATGCATTTCAGCTCAGTTGCCTTGAGGGGACAAGGCTAGGATGGATGGTGATAACGCTGAGGTACGATTAACTAGGGGTCCTAAATGCAGTAGGAGGATTTATAATGCTCAATAAATATAGTGTCTTGGCCTTAGTAGGGTTAATAGGATTGACGGCGCTAACGCCTCTGGCTTCCTCAGTTAAGGTGTCTCAACATAGCGGTCCTTATAAAATCTCCTTCGATATGCTGACAGATGAAGTGGATATGAGGGATTCCAGCCCCTACACAGGGCAGCCTTACACGTCTTATGATCTGGTCTTCACCGCCAAGAAATGGTACATGGACCTTGTCATAACCCGGTTCCATGCCCCTCAGAATGTAGATCCTATGGTGGATGGACGATCCATTGCCAGAAGCTTGGGCATCTCTGAATCCGATATCATGAGCCGTATCATCGATGGTAAGAGCGCTGTTTATGCCTTGAAGACCAGCGATAATGGGTATGACTTAAGCGCCGTCTATTGGCTGGATTACAAGAATAATAGCTCCAGTGAGAAGGTATTGATAAAGATAATGACCGATGATGAGACAAGAGACGGTATCAATAAGACCTTGGATACCATGAGGATAGAGCGCATTAGTTGATTTTTAGCCCTCATCAAGGAGCAGGGGGTGGCGGGAGGCCCCGGCCCTCAGTCCGGTCTCACTAATTCGAAGAATTGAGGGGGGGTTGCACTGTAATCGCGACAGGGCGTAGAGCCCCTCTCTTTTTAATCCAAAGGTTCACGTGTATTCAATGAATTATTAATAGTTTTGAATATAACATCTATCTGTGCTATCACTAACCAATGTCTTAAAGCTAAACAAATGCCGATATCGGTTAGTGAAAGTTCTCAGTCACTACTCCAAGAACACCTATAATCAGGGACTTTATAATGCCAGCCAATACTTTTTCAATAATAACATGTTTTTGCAGTACTCCGATAGCTACCATCTATGCAAGGATTCTGAAAACTATAAGATGATGCAGGCAGCGGCTGCTCAGCAATCTTTCAAGCTCATGTAGTGCAGCACGAGGCCCTTCTTAGGATTGCTGAGGTCCTACCGGAATGGAGACATAGACCGGCCATCCCTCCTAGGAGATCTACCCAATGATGGGCTGTCCTTGATAGCCTTTTCTGAAAACGCTTTCATCTCCCAGAGTGGAATGGTTCACCTGGATATATCCAGAGCTATCTCAAAGGAGTTCCCAGATGCCCACAGGCAACTTATCTTCAAGCTTCCCAAACTCTTGGAAGGAAAGAATGTTCAGAAGATACATATCCCACATATCTACGAGGGGCTGTATTTTAAGATCAAGCACTGCTACGAGAAGGTAACGAAATTGTAGAGCTGGATAGTGATAAATATCTGAGAACAGACCTTGGACTTGGTAACTCTGCAACCTTTGTAGATAATGCCACCAGGACAGCCGTCATAGTTGGCGGTAGGTACGTGAAACCCGTTAACCAGTGGTACAATAAGAGGAACGCAGAGATTCAGAACATCAAGGACAAGCAGGTTTGTAGAGGCTGCTATAAAGAGGCGGCTAATGCTCCTCTGGATAAGGAGTAACCAGATCAATGAGTTCAGGGACAGGACAGTGGGCTGCATTATCAAACACTATATCGCTAGCAGGATAGACCACATCCTGATAGGGGAACTCAAGCTGACCAAGAACGGCATCAACCGTGGTTGAAAGAACAATCAAGAATTATTCAGATTACCTATGAAAAGTACAAGGCCAAGCTAGAATCCAAATGCCAGAGGTTCGGTATCCAGTACCATCTAATAGACGAGGCATCTACCAGTAGGACCGATGCATTAGCTCTCGATGAAATTAAAGAACAGCCGTGTGGAAAGAAGAGGATGATCAATAGAGAGCTGCTCAAGAGCGCAACTGGTGGTATGATCAATGCCGATATCGATAGAGACCTCAATATCCTTCGCAAAGTAGCTGGTGATCCTACTGCAAGGGAGATAATCAGTAGAGGCCTGATCAACAGGCTGCAGAGGATAAGGCTAGCCTATGAAGCTAGCCCAAGTCTGAAACTAAATTAATTCGAGCCATTCCCTATAGGTGATGTTAGTTGACAATTTTAGATTTTGGTTATCTATTAACCCTTCGAGCGTGCTGGCTTATTTGGGCGAAATTCTTAAGGCCTGTAAGCATTTCGGCCAGAGCATTTTTGCTAGAGATATCCAGGTGCCTCCGGTATATATCAAGCGGCTGGAGAGATGATGGAGGGGGCCCTGGGAACTTAGCGCGAGGGATTGCTGTAATCCCCAGGATAGGAAGGCATCATTCCCTCGCAGTTCGATAATCTACATTAATGATATTTCTACTTTACGAGCTGAGAGCTTTCGCGTTCTCGACCTGCGTTTACAGGTTAATAAAGTCCCTTTAGCTCGGAGATCCTGGCCTGGATCATCTCCTCCACATCCTTAGGCTCTGCGCCGAAGATCTCCTGAATGAGCTCCTTGGCGGCCTTAAGCTCCTTGATCAGAGCGTTCCCCTCGTTGCTGCTTTGAGGCATGGAGATTACTTGTTCATTGGGCTTTATTAATTGCTCGAATATCCCTGCCATAGCTGAGCTGCAGAAGGTTTGAGGATAAGAAAATTGGTTTAAGAAACATCACCTACAAGGTGTTTTTACGTCTGTTGAAATAGACAGGATATGAAAAAAGGTGATTAATAGTTACTAGATTTAGGTTCTATTCTTTTGATCCCGATAACGTCCTTGGAGGCCATCAGCACCTTAAGATGTTCAGCACATATCCCGCTAAGTCTGTTCAACCTCTACCGTATATCTTCAAGCTGAATTTTAATCTCTAGGGCCTCGTTCACTAGGTTTACTTCATTAGCAATCGCAATATCCAAGGTGCCACCGGAACTAAGAGCCTTTCTATGCGCCGAAGATCCGCAGATAGTGGCAAAGCTGCAGGCCAAGCAGCTGGAATGATTAAGGTCTGGATAGAAGTAATCGATCTCCGAGGTCCTGTCCATCTCCTCGAAGCCCTCATAGATCACGGCCTCTAAATCCAAAAGCTCCTCCTAGGTGAACCCCACCTGCCTTATGCTCCCATCTCTTGAGATAAACTATCCTTCCAGCCATGGCCAGGGAATCGGCACCAAATCTCTCCGAGGCCCAGCGGGCGTAGGTCCTCATCTAGCTGGGTGCCGTCGTCCTCCCTTGGCTTTCCCATCTTCCAATCATAAAGGACCAGATCCGCTCTATCCCTGTTCAGGTAATCAAGCGTAACTAATGCTGGGGCGCTTGTAATTCTGTCATCGTATCCAGCCTGAAACCTCTCAATCCTCTCATGTACCCAGGCACTCCTGGGCTAAGATCTGGGGCCAGATCTTGCTGAAAAAGGCGGATAGCTGCTTTAAGCCCTCCTTCCCGGATCATCTCAAAGAAGGCATCCTCCAGAACTTCGCCTTTAAAAGCCTCGGAGATCTTTTCCTTGTGCTCCCCAAACTCCTCCAAAAGCCTCGAGAAATAGAGCCTGACTTCAGCCTCCTCAACTTCTTCGCCCCGGATGTGCCTGTCAATCTCATGATATCTCATGCAATCGGCCCCATAGAGTAGACTCTAGTGGCATGCGATCAACCGGCAAAAACCAACATCATGTGAGCTATTGGAGTAAGCTAAACCTATACAGAACTTTAAACATCACTACCTCCTAGCATAACGGTTTGGTAACAGGTAGTATCGAAGCACGTGTAGGTTTGATTTTAATTTGCAACGAAGAACGGAGCATCCATCGAGGCTCTTGTTCGCCCTAATGGCGTTTAAACCTCTATGTTATTGTTTTTAAGCCTAATAAGCGGCGAATATCTGACTTGAAACAAATCGCGAGGCCCTGAGGAATTATCTGGATCTCAGGAGCGCTAACATAGCTAACACCAAACAGAGCCTGCTCAATTCTACAACCATGCCCCCGATCTCCATAGGCAGGATGGAACATCGGCAATAGCGGCTACCAAAGTTCTCCATAGAAACGTGTCCACGCCGGGGGCCCTGGTCTTGATGGTTTCACCATACCTGCGCCAGCCGAATGGGTTATTCCGTAAAGGGATGGACTTCTACGGCCGTCTGCCCAATCCACCGGGGTTCAAAGAAGAGACCTAGCTTAGCGTCCAACTTGAGACTAACTCAAGGTACGTCTCCCTCCAAGGCAACGGGCCACAGTTCGCGGATCCTCTGCTGTAGATCTAGTTATAGAGGGCGAGGCCGCAAGGGTGGCCGATGACTACCACTATGCAATAAAGCCCATGCTGATTGTAAGCATCGACGATATCCTTCTTAGGAAAAACTCAGGGCTAATC
>DAXJ01000087.1 GCA_002506335.1 Methanosaeta sp. UBA114 | reverse complement strand
GGCATCGCTCCTTGGCATTAGAGGTCTGCCTCAGCAGAAAAGACTGTCTGTCGCAACAGACTGCGCGGCTGTGGTCCAGCGGTTATGACATGGGCTTCCCAAGCCCGTAACCCGGGTTCGATTCCCGGCAGCCGCATCGACGGTCCAAAGGACATGGGCTTAGGAAATAATGGCATGAAGTGGACCAAGCCCAAGAAGACCAATAAGTTGGAGAAGTTCAAGCTCTGGTTAGAGGACCAGGGGATAAGACTTTCTGTCAGAGAGACCTACCTGTTCCGGGTGGGTAAGTACCTCAAGTTTACAAACCGCCCCGGACAGGAGGCCTTTGACGCCTTCAGAGAGCATCTGAGGAGCAAAGGGCTCAAAAGGAGCACGCTTAATGGCTACAGCATCGCTGTAAAAGCCTATCATCGAAGCCTGGGAGAGGAAGTCGACTACAAGTTCCTGCGAGTTAACAATGTTATTCCATACTACTTCAATGAGCAGGAGATTCAGGACATCTTCTTTTTTGCCTAAGGGCGCAGGTCTTTTCGCTGAGCTCGTCTTTATCGGCGCTCTCTAGCGGGGATGTCTGGTGGCTAGCCAGATTATGGCTGATCCTATATTTTAAAGAAATACAACCAAAATGCTCTTTTCGCCTACTCTTATAAGCTCAACTTTATCTTAAGCAACAGCGTCGCTTGGAGTAGTAATTGAGGCGTACTTCTTGCCTGTTCTATCAGACCTGTAGTTGACCTTCCTGGTTACTTCTCCAAACATTGTCTCTGACTTCCGATTACTCAGATTTTACACAGGTGATAACCTTAAAATAACTCCTGGCCAATTGCCAGGTTTTTCTCTACACTCTTATTGCGTGGGATTGTCACGACTTTTTCTCATCAAGAGCTAAAAAGGAGAACGGAAGTGGGCTATAGCTCTACTTTCGAGCCTATGATACATAGACCGCTATTTGCCGTGATTGATGGTCCGTGGTCCCTGTGATTATCAGCTGCAAAAGTTCCAACTAGGGCCGCTTTAGAGTTTCCTATGATGTCTATGGCTGATGCATTGCCACCGAACTTAGCGGTTGGTATATCCACTTCCACAGCACGATTATCCGTGATGTTTCCGCCATATACCATGACAGTACTGTCAATCACACAGAGCCCGCCACCAGTGCATGCCTTATTTCCCCTAATCTCGGGGTCTATGAGAGTGATGGTCGAATTCCGGACCCACATGGCTCCTCCACTGCCACCATTCCAATCACCGCTGCGATAAGCGCTATTTTTGATAAAGCTGCAGTGGTCGAATACCCCAGTAACTTTATTCAGGCTAGCGGCACCTCCAAACCCGACTGGGTGACCGTTCACGCTGTTTTCGAAAGTGCTATTTTTAACTACAAGGGTGCAGTTATCTGCTTCAAGGTCACTGCCGATAAACCTACAATGGTCAATCACTAGGTTGGCCATAGTGTAGAAACGGGGACAGTTCCGAACCACTAGGTCCTTGAGGGTGACAGTAGCGCTTTGATTTCATTCACCAGTCGCAGGCACACTCTCCAAATTAGACCCATCAATGGTAGCATTACCAATGCCGATTAGGGTAACGTTATTTGCCGTAGACAATCCCTTTATGTACTCGTACCCTGTGACCTCAATTATCTGATTATCCTGACTCGCAGCTAGCTTCGACTCAAGCTCGCACTGAGCAATTCTAACTGATAGCATCATCAGAGCTATCCAGATTGAATTTAATCTACTCAGGGTTATATATCACCTTTTAACAGCACCACGTATAAGGTCCCTGAGAGCATCCCTTCACACAGCATAAGCTTGAGTAACCGTTGAAGGCACAACTATGGCAGCTTCTGGGGCAGCAGTGGCTCCACGTCATCTATGAAATCCCCCAAGGATGCTGGATCAGGCGGCTCCACCAATGCGACAATGTCTTTGGCTAGGTCTAGCGCAACATTTCGGCACTGGGTGCATGCCTCACCACATGAAATACAAAAGCCAGAGTAGTTAACAAGGTTCCCGGTCACTCGACTCCCGAAATCGCCATTATAAAATATTATAAGCTTCAGGTTTTCACCAAGCCTTTTTCTCTTTGGTTACGGCCCCGTCAATCATGCAAATAAACTGCTCAACGGGGATATTCTTTCCAGACTCGTTCACAGCCTGCAAGACCTGTCTGACTAGATTTGAACAGCAAGGGACTTCCATGTGGAGGACGGTTATTTCTTTGACCTCATTCGAGCGCAGGATTTCGGTCAATTTCGCAACGAACGGACCGGTTTCATCCAGCTTGGGACAGCCGATGAGCACTACCTTGCCATTAATGAATTCAGAGATAGATGGACATGCAAATGCAGAACAATCCGCAGCTATGAGAAGTCTGGCGTCTTTGAAGTAAGGAGCATCGGTGTGTGCCAGACGAATCTGTATCGGCCAGCTGGAGAGCTGCGAAGGTGAGCCGAGTTTGCGCACATGACGCTCAAGTCCCGCATCCGACGATTTATGGAGGGTGACATTACAAGGAGATGTGGGCCATGATCCTTGCTTTTTTCCAACTCTTAATTGGATTTCGTGGGATTTGGATTGATCTACATGCATTTTGGTCGTCTCTTCATCGAAAGCCTGAGCGTCTCTTACTTCAATTGTCAGGGCACCAACGGGGCACTCTCCAATGCATGCCCCCAGGCCGTCACAAAACGTATCGCTGACCACCCTGGCTTTTCCATCTACTATCTGTATTGCACCCTCGGAACAGGCGATCATGCAGTTGCCGCAGCCATTACATAGAGACTCATCAATCTTGATAATCTTCCTTAGCACCATTTATGCTCACTCGCTGGCATCTTCTTGATTTCTAAAAAATTACCTGTGTTTGTCTCCGTCTAATCAGCATCATAGGGCTAATTTGTTGGAGCTAAACGCGTGCCAAATTTTAACTCATCATCTTCTTAATATCCTCGTCAGGAGTGCTGATAAGCCGGATGTTGTATTTCTCCACCAGGATCTTCAGCATATCCTCATTTATCCAGCCGGGTACAATTGGTCCCAGGTAGATGCCCTTGATTCCCAAGGCCAGCAAAGACCAGAGGATTGCTACTGCTTTCTGCTCCATCCAGCTAACTACCAGTGTCAGAGGCAGATCGTTCACTCCTACGCCGAACAACCCAGCCAGCGCCTGGGCAACTTCCACCGCCACAATGGTATCATTGCACTGGCCGAGATCGATCAACCGAGGAATGCCCTCGATGTCGCCCAAGTCCATGTCGTTGAAGCGGTATTTTCCGCAGGCCAAGGTTAGAATGACGGTATCTTTGGGCAGTTTCTGCACGAACCCGCGATAATAGTCCCATTTCCTGGAAGGACCGTCGCAGCCTCCCACCAGGAAGAGCCTCTTGATCTTCCCATCCAGGACAAGCTGCTTGATCTTGGCCGCATGGCTCAGCAGGACGGAAGTAGAAAAGCCCGTTGTGAGCACATACTCTCCTGGCGCGTCCGGCAGCTCCGGCAGAGCACGAGCCTTGGCTATAACTTCAGAATAATCATAACCGTCAATGTACTTTACTCCCGGAAGGTGGACTGGTCCAGTGGCGAACATGCGATCTTTGTACTCCTCGCGAGGAATGAGGAAACAATTTGATGTGCCCAGAATGGCCATGGGATATTTAGCAAAAAGCTGCTGCTGATCGAACCAGGCCTTGCCCAGGTTCCCAGCTAAGTTCTTGTACTTGCGCAGGCCAGGATAGCCGTGGGCGGGAAGCATCTCTGAGTGGGTGTATACAAAGACATCCGTGCCCTCAACCTGCTGCAGGAGCTTGTAAAGGGCATGCATGTCGTGGCCGGTGACCAATATGCCGTGGCCCTTGACAGTTCCAGTCTTCACTTGCGTTGGCGTCGGCTCACCGAAGGTCTCGATGTGTGCCTTCTTGAGAAGCTTCATGGTCTTGATGTTCATCTCCCCTGCCTGGACTGCTAGGTTAAGAAATTCCTGAGGGTCGAAGTTGACGTTGGTAAGAGTGGAGAAGAAGCCCCGCTCAATGAATGCATCCACCTCCGGGTCGGTGTAGCCCAGCTCACGTGCGTGATAAAGATAAGCACTTATGCCCTTGATGGCGAAGAGCAGATTATCCTGTAGACGTGCCACTGTCGCGTCCTTTCCACAGACTCCTTTGATGGTGCAGCCTGTGCCCCCGGCGGTCTGAGAGCACTGGTAACAAAACATATCCGGTTTTTCAATTGCAGCCATTTATGTATCCTCCATTTCAATTAAATATAATTTGGGCAAACATTCTTATTGATCCGTTCTACCTTTTCCTGCATTATCATATGTTTAGGATACCAAAGTATTTAGCTTGGAACGTTTCCGCAAAGATACCGCGCAGGAAGAATGAACGATAAATTTGGCGGTCAATTATATTGCAAGAAAATGGATTCTGCTCATTCTCCTGGAGCTTTACAAGGGGGTGGGTCACACAAGGCGCTTCTCTGAGCTGAAGAGTTGCCCTCGGTATCCCCAGAAGGTGCTATCAGCGCGCCTGAATGAGCTGAAAAAGAGGGGCTCGTCGAGAATAGAATGGATTGCATATCCTTTCCTGTAAGGAGATATTACTCTCTCACGGAGAGCGGCCTGGAGATCATCGACATCCTCAAAGATATGAAGTAATGGGCACTGAAATGGAAGATCACCAACATCGAGTGCGGCAATCAGGACTGCAGCGAATGCGTGCTCTGAGGTCGTCTGGAGATTGGAATTCTTAGGCACAATCGAGAAATCGAGATATGTCAGCTGGATTGATCTCCAAGAGCGCTAGAGAATACCTGTCCTCGTAAATCTTGTAGCATGTAGCCTTTCCTTCGGCTATATCGCAGGAGATGCAGCTCTTCTCAGTGGATCCTTCCATATAACCCTCCGATAAATCAGGTAAGGACTAACTTTCATGATTAATCCTTTGGCGCCCTGAATAACTGGGGTCAGGATTCAGTATACTGGAGGTACATGATGCCCTTATAGAGGTAAACCCCTACGATAACAAAATGGAAACATTTAAATTAGGTCTTCCCTGATACCAAATACCTTCCAGGCGATGGGGTCCGCCTATGCAAGAGGCCTGAACCGCCTTTGGGGCTGATGATACCTGCAGGATCGAAGTAATGCGTATAGGGACGATGTAGATGCCTATAGACCAATATTCGTAGGAGCAGGTGTACAGCACCGTTAAAGAGAAAGGCGTAGAGACCATCAGGTTACAGTTCACGGATATCCAGGGCATAGTAAAGAACGCAGCCGTCCCCGTCACCAGGCTTGGAAAGGCTCTAAAATACGGTATAGCCTTTGATGGGTCTTCAATAGAAGGTTTTGCCCGGATTCAAGAATCCGATATGATTCTTAGGCCCGATATTTCCACATTTAGTCTCCTGCCCTGGAGGGCCAAGGATGGATCTAACGAGGCCAGGTTTATCTGCGATGTCTATACTCCTGGCGGCAAGCCTTTCGAGGGTGACCCAAGATACGTCCTGAGGAGGCAATTAGAGCTCGCTAAAGATTTGGGCTATTCCATGAATGTCGGCCCTGAGCTGGAGTTCTACCTCTTCGAGAAACAGGACGGCTGCACGGCCACCGTACCTCAGGACTTCGGAGGGTACTTCGATCTAGGGCCCTTGGACCTGGCAGAGGATGTCCGGAGGGGGATTGTAAGGTCCTTGACAGAGATGGGCTTTACTATAGAAGCATCGCACCATGAGGTAGGCAAGGATCAGCATGAGATAGATTTTGTTTATGATGATGCCCTCAAGAATGCCGATAAGGTAGTCACCTTCAAGTACGTCACCAAAACCATTGCTACTCAGATGGGCCTAAGGGCCACTTTCATGCCCAAACCCCCCATATATGGCGCAGCAGGCACCGGCATGCATGCCAACGTCTCGCTTTTCAGGGGCAGCGAGAATGCCTTCAACGATCCAGATGCACCCACGGGTATAAGCGACCTGGCCATGAACTTCATCGGAGGGCTCCTTGAGCATGCTCCTGCTATAACGGCTATATCTAATCCGTTGATCAACTCCTATAAACGATTAGTATCGGGCTTTGAACCTCCCGTCTACATAAGCTGGTCAGGTCCTAACAGGTCCTCGCTGATAAGGATACCAGCAGGACGAGGGCTGAGCACACGCCTGGAGTTCAGGTCGCCGGATACCGCCTGCAATCCATACCTCGCCTTCGCTGCCATACTGGCCGCAGGGCTGGATGGAGTTAAGCGCGACATAAACCCAGGCAAGCCCACTGATGCTAACGTCTACGACCTAACTCCCAAGGAGCGGGAAG
>DAXJ01000079.1:534-37129 GCA_002506335.1 Methanosaeta sp. UBA114 | reverse complement strand
GGACTCCGCTCTACTACGAGTTGAATGACTGATCTGAACGGGCTCTATTGGTTCATAAGGTGAACTACTCTCTAACATATACTCCAAATTGATTTCATTGGGTAGATATACCTGAACAACAATTGTTTTCTGGAATGGAATGGTAGGGAGATATGCGCCTTATTTGCCCTGGCTCTAGGTGGGCTGCCAGATGACTTGAGGGGATATATCTGGCTTCCCATCTCTGAAACCATTTTCGGTGACATAAGGTCACATATACTCTATTAATGTCACCGAACAACCCTCGCTGGATGGGATCGGATATCGATTCCTAAGTTCTGTGCTTTGAGCATCTTTGCCTTCTTCAGGGTCTCCAAGGCACTGATCTTCAGGCAGCTGCCTAGATATGCGTTTTTGACCCTACCCCCCTCTCTCCAGGATGCTCACCAGTAGAGGTATCGCGTACCTTTTTTGAGACGTTGGCTTCCTGATAGACCCTAAGGTCTTCCCGCCTAGCCTCGTCCCTGTGCCACATGATGTTTGCTAATGTCTCAGCTTGGGCTATCTTCAGATCCTCCAGGATCTCGGAGACATCGTGGCCGGCTTCTTCCAGCTTTCTAGTCATCCTGGCTTCGACCTCTATCAGAGGCAGCCCCAGTGGACGAGCCAGTGACTGGGTGGGAGTGGTAACGATGCGCTCGATACTTCTACCTCTAGAAAGCCGGGTGGTGCGGTTCCAGCGCAATCCTGACCAGCCATGCTGCGCCTAAAAGCATGGCGTCTACAGCTGCTGGACCTGCTCTATAAGCGAAAATCGTCACCTGAACAGTGTAGGCAGATGGACCACTCGATGCAAAAGAACAACACGGCAGGACTGTACGATGTCTCACGCCACGCAGCGAGAAAAGCTCAAGTATTATGTATGGCACGGATGTGGTCATGAGTGACAATAAGGCCAGGATTGCCGTGACAATTGACCCCGACCTGCTCATCTGGATTGACCAAGAAGTCAAGGCAAAACGCTTTGGCAGCCGTAGCCATGCGGTGGAATACTCCGTGACCCGGCTGAAAGAAACAGAGAACAAACCAGCATAGTCCTAGTCGTCCGCCAGAAGAATGGCCGCTTAAGAAAACGCAAACCCGCCAGGGTGTGTCAAGCAACCTGGCAGGACCCCAGAGGGGAATGGTTACCCCACAGGGAATGGTTGATATGTCTAATATAGCCCAGGCCCGCATAAATAGTTTGCTGTATCGATTCGTACCGCCCTCAGAGATAAGCGTACTGTGGGATGTGTAGGGGCTGATGGTCAGAGGTACAGCTGGATCGGCCTCTTCCGGGATCGATATCAGCTGGGACAACTGCCCACCTGAGTACAGAGCCTTGCGAATCTGGGTAATGTGGCGGGCGGTACACCAACCTGATGGCCAAATAAGAAAAACTCCTTGGCGCTCCGATGGGCAAGGGCCCATCAAATGGAAAAGCCCTCTAGATCGACTCTCGTTCGAAGATGCCCAGGCCCTGTATCTGGCTGGGCTAGATCTGCCAGAGCGAAACGGCAAGCATTTTTCAGGTGTGGGTTTGTTGTACCCGAGATGGTCGAAGTCCTAACTAGGATCGGACGAGTTCTGGACAGTCACTCCGAGCCTAGCCTGGCGGTCCCTGAAGACTCCATCACCAAAAATCCCCAGACTGGTGAATCAAGTTTCGATGCCAGCCTGAAGATATTTCCGATCGGGGAAGGGCAGCGCCTACCGCAATATATTGAATGGGAAGGCCAGATGGAGGCAAGTTTCAAAGAGCTTGAGTTCCTCATGAATCAGTTCTATACCGTCTCCGAGACATGATCCCAAGCTTTTGGCCAATCTATCAGTGGAACGAATGAAAGTGGTACGTCTCTGAGGTTGAGGTAATGCTGCGAACATCGCCAGTCAGATAGGATAATCCAGGGGGACCATCTTGAGGCTCAGTGAATCAGGGAATAACGGAGATCAAGTAGACTATTAGTCGGCAATTATGCCTTTACTAATAAATTGAGACGGGGTTCCTGTATAAACCCCTAGCTTCGGGATCTGTGCCAAGTAGCTCTTCCGTAAATGGTCCTGATTAATATGATTTCAGCATCATTGGGGTTGGCGCCTGGCTCTTCTAATAATTCGCGATCTTGCTAAGTGGCGCCAGAACGAAGTATCTTAATTAGCTATTCAGAATAGACCCTTTGCTATCAGTATCACTAAGACTAGATGCATGCTGGAGCTTGAAAACTTGAGTTTCCAACCCTCGTAACTCAGCCTCACCATTTTCAGGCGCCTTTTTGAGCCTTCTATTTTCTTCTTGTAACGAGACGCTGTGACTCTTTATCTCCTGCGAGGGCTCTATTATGTCATCTATGGTAGCCTCAATGGTTGCAAAAATCCAGGAGCTTAACGGCGTCCTCGAGTCCTTATCCTGCGCTTTTCGCCTTTCAAGAAATTTCTCTGAAGGAAAATAAACCCCGGTATACCTGCCCCGGTATCCTTTCGGTGGCATGGTATCCGATGTGACTTATAAGCATATCACTTCTACCTGTACCTAGAGCACACTCTTGGCAAAGCGGAGGCTCAATTGGATCTGTCGGTTGACGTCTCTATCAGTGACTTCCATGTGGCCGGGGTACATGATCTTGACATCTAACTTGGTCAGCCGCTCCACCGATTGTATAAGCTCCTCTGAGTTTCCTCCAAAGAGGTCGGTCCTTCCTATGTTTCCGTCTGGAAAGGCAGTATCCCCAGAGAAGAGAACCTTGGCGTTCTTCTCGTAGAGGCATATGCTTCCAGGGGAGTGGCCTGGGGTCTCCATGACCTCGAGCTTCCACTCGCCCAGGTCCAGGACCTTGCCCTCGTCCAGGATATCATCGGGACTGCACTCGGGGGACATTCTGCCGAACATGTGGGCCAGGGTTGCCAGGTCATCCCCCAGGGCTCCGACCTCGTGCCTGTCTATGACCAGTTTTCCTCCCGTGGCCTCCCTGAGGGCGACAGCAGCTCCGGTGTGGTCGTGGTGGCAGTGGGTCAGGACTATCCTCTCTATCTTTTTAGGATCAATGTACTTCGCGATGTTCCTCAAGGTGGCCTCTGGGGCCATGCCCGCATCCACCAGGATGGGATGCTCGTCCATGACCAAAAAGACGTTGCTATCGTATGGGGCACCGCTAACCTTATGCACTTCGACCATTCAATCAACCTCTCAAGAAATGTGGCTGTTGCTGTATATTAGCTGATACCATGACTCTGATGGACGAGGCTCGAAGGGGGCGAGTGCCTCCTGTTGTTGAGGCGGTAGCGAAGAGAGAGGGGTTGGATCCTGCGAAGCTCTCAAACCTAATCGCCTCAGGCACAGTAGTTATACCTAGAAATGCCCGGCGCGAGATAGAGCCCATGGGAGTAGGGGAGCTCTTGAACACCAAGGTCAACGTAAACATAGGCACCTCCCAAGCCCTGGACGACCCTGAGGTGGAGGTGGAGAAGGCCCTAGCGGCGGTGGAGTCGGGGGCAGACACCATCATGGATCTATCTACAGGCGGCGACCTGACCTATCTTAGACGAAAAATCCTCGCCACCGCCGGCGTTCCCGTGGGCACGGTTCCCATCTACCAGGCGGCGGTGGAGAAGAAGCTGGACTCCCAGGGCCTCTTCAATGCACTGGAAGAGCAGGCCAAGGATGGCGTGGACTTCGTTACAGTTCACGTCGGCGTAAACAAAAACTCCCTGGAGCGCTTAAGGAAAGATCCGAGGGTCATGGGTGTGGTGAGCCGTGGCGGATCCATCACCATGAAGTACATAGCTGAGACCGGGGAGGAGAACCCCTACTATGCCGAGTATGATTACCTCCTGGAGATCGCCAAGGAGTACGAGCTGACTTTATCCCTGGGCGACGGCCTGCGGCCGGGGTGCATAGAGGACGCTAGCGACCGGGCCAAGTACATGGAATTCATAGTTCTTGGAGAGCTGGTGGACAGGGCAAGGGTTGCGGGAGTTCAGGCCATGGTGGAGGGACCGGGCCATGTGCCTGCGGATGAAATAGAGACGAGCGTGAAGGCCATGAAGTTCCTGACCAAGAGGGCTCCTCTCTACCTACTGGGGCCACTGGTGACGGACGTGGCCCCTGGCTATGACCATATAACGGCGGCCATGGGTGGGGTCATCGCCGGCATGGCCGGTGCAGATTTCCTCTGTGCTACCACTCCAAGCGAGCACCTGGATCTTCCAACTAAAGAGGACGTCATCGAGGGAACCTACGTCACCCGCATAGCGGCCCACGCCGCTGATCTTACCAAGCCGGGCGTCAAGGAGAAGGCGAGGCTCTGGGACCTGGGCATGGCCACTGCCAGGGCGGAGCTGGACTGGGATGGCCAGTTCAGGGCGGCCATAAATCCTGCCAGGGCCAGGCAGATTAGGCACAGACGGGGCGTGGATACCGAGACCTGCACCATGTGCAGCGAGCTTTGTGCCATACGGCTGGCAAAAGAGGCTAGAGAGCTGGATAACGGAAGGCAGGGAAAGCCTGCCGGATGATTTCTTTTTAAGAGGATTTAATCGATATCTGTGTAAGCGTAGCTCCCCTTCAAGGCATTGCGATCGCTATCGCTTAAGAGACATCCGCAGGTCTCTTCGTGGGCCAGGGCACAGTTGCAGGGCTCTATGTGGATGGTTACCCTGGTCCCCGGGAAGTGCTGCTTTATTGAGTCGGTGATCATGTCTGCGATCCGATGGGACTCGTCTATGGTCATGGTGGGCTCCACCCTCATGTGGAACTCCACAAACCTCTCCGACCCTGACTTTCGGGTAGCCAGCCGGTGGTAACCTCTAACGGTCGGTGCAAAGGCGGCTATGTGGCTGCAGATGGCCTCTTCCTCTTCATTGGGGAGGCTCACGTCCAGGAGATCCCTGGCCGACTCCAACGTCAGGTGGTACGCCGCCCTGATGATGAGCAGCGCCACTGCAATGGCTGCCATGGGATCTACCCACCGAAGATCGATGCGGGGAGCGATGATGCTTCCCGCTAGGATTACAACCAGGCCCAGCATGACCCCTGCCGAGGTGTACACGTCGGTGCGCAGGTGCCAGGCGTCGGCCTGGAGTGCGATTGAGTCCGTCTCCTTACCCACTTTGAGAAGCATATGGGAGACCAGGAGATTGGCTACAGAGGATACCGCCATCATAGCCACACCAAGACTCGGCTGATCCAGAGGCTCGTGATACATGAGCTTCTTCAATGCCTCGTAGATAATCCATCCCGCCGCAAGGAATATGAGGAGAGCCTCGCTGGTCCCTGAGATGTTCTCGAACTTGCCGTGGCCATAAGGGTGATCCTTATCGGCTGGAACTCCTGCCTTTTTCACGGCAAGTAGCGCGATCACAGCGGCCAGGAGGTCCACTCCTGAGTGGATAGCCTCGGAGATCACCGATACCGAGCCGATGCTCAGTCCTACGGCAAGCTTGAGGACCACTAGGATGGTGTTAGATGAGACCGAAATGAATGCCGCCTTTGTCTTCTTTCTGTTGTTCCCGTTGTTCACTTTTACCTGACCTCTTTGCTCTGACTCCAGTCCTCTGTCCTGTTCCAGCTCCCTAATTCTCTTCTCGTTCCCAAGTTCTATTTCCTTCTCTTTCGCCAACTGCTAATTTTAGCAATCTAAGAACTTGAAGCTGAGTTCAATCCCTATTCCTCAAAACGGAGGCTGACGCCACAACTCCTGCCACCGCCAGGAGGGCTTCGAGCCCGGGGCGCTGCGCGGCCTTATTTACCAGGCCATGGGATGCAGCGTTCACCTTCTTCTCTATCTGCTCCCCGGCGGCATTGAGCTCATGTCTCAGCCGCGGCTTGCATGGTCTCCAAGACTTAGTTCGGCCTTGGTGGCGTTCAGCTCCGTTTGCAGGTATTCCTGGGTCAAGTTGCCCTCTCCTCCTGGGATGCCGCAACGCCTTCTGCGCGAGCTGGCCTTCAGCTGCGTTTATACGCTCTTGAATGGGTTCTGCTGTTGGGGATGGGATCCGCGCGCTGAGGCTACTGGGAGCCGCATGAACATCAGTGGGGCAACGACGACCAGCTTTCTCGCACTCATGAGTTCGCCTTCAACTTCTGGATTAAGGATGCTAATCCTCCTTTGATGCCAACTGGACGCAATCGCGATGCTGACTTGATGCCAGTCCTGATTACTTTTGGATCTGGCCTTATTTTCCATTCTTTCAACCGCCGATTCCCGGCACCATCCGGGCAGGGACCTTGGCAGGTCTTACCACCTTATCAGCAACGCTTCCTATGAGGAACTTTTTGAGGCCACTTCGTCCTACCCTGTCCCTCGCCAGAACGCTTCCAGGGGATTCGTTGGATATCCTCAGAAGCTCAGCGCTCGGGTCCACCTAAAGGATGATCTTCTCCAGGGGAACCTGGACCCCCTCAGTCGGTTTCTCTACGTGCCCCGTGGCCTTGGAGCTTTCTTCCAGCATATCTCTAAGGTGGCTGTCTTTAATGCCCAATAAGGAGGCGTACCCATGCAGGTGGGTAAGCCTGGTCAAATCCACCACGTACACTGCTGCGGCTCTGGAACCTGATTCGCGCGCCAAATCGATTCTCACCTCGTCGGCCCCATCGCTGGCCTCCGATCTATCGGTGGTAATTACCACCTTCTTTACCGTGCCTCTCACCTCACGGGGTTTACGTTCCCTGTTTTGCTTTCTGTTCTGTTTCCGATTCAGCTTTCGGTTTTGATTTGCTGGAGTCCCCTGGAATAGCTTTCCTATTAAGGCCTAGATTTCCAAGTCCAAGCTCTGACTTCCTATGCTAAGCATACTGGTGAGCAGCTTTTCCTATGTCTCCTTGATCCCCCCCTTATGTACGGGTCCGAGAAGGCACCCCCGGCCAGTGGAAGAAGTACACAAGGGCTGCGCCAGGATGAACTCGGAGGCATCCTCGGAATGCTGGAGGTCAAAGGTGCCTTTCCTGGAGGCTTCCGACAGCATCCCAGTCAGAAGGGGCGCCAGTCCGGCTATGATCTTCCTTTCCAGGCGCTCGTGGGAACGATACTGCTCCCATCATGAAGGTAGCTCCGTATGTCTTTCTTGGTGGCACTGGCTCCTATGATGCGGTTGACCACATCGCTTAGCTTTTTCTCTGGGCTCTCCGGACTCTCCAGTATTTCCGTGACCTTGTCTTCTAAGGCCTCCAGGCCTTTCTATATCATCGCTTCCATGACCTCGTCATTGGAGCCGAAGTAGTAGCAGAAAGTTCCCTGGGCTTCGTTGATCTCCTTGACTATATCGCTGACTGAGGTCTCCTCGTAGCCTTTGGCTGCGAAGAGGCGTTCTGCGGCCTCTATTAAATCACTTCTGCGCTTTTCTGGGTCTTGGGAGATCCCCTTTGCAAGGTTCATAACTTGACTGATGCGCAGTCAATTTTTTGGAACATTAATCTATCTACTTCGGGTAAAGGCCTTATCCGTCGGAAAGCCAAAAAATAAGCAGCGTGGCGCGCCTCATGTCCCTTACCAATGTCAATCCCGAGCCCAGCCCGGCACCGAGGCTGGATGTGGATGATGTGACCAGCTGGTTGGAATAAACGGAGGAGCCTCACACTCTGTTGCGATTACATCGCAACTCCCGTTAATTCTTCGAATTAACGAGGCCGGCCAGACTGCTGGGGGCTTTTGACCACCTCGACTCCCTGTGGGGTTAAAATTAGCATACGATAAACCATATCTACCTCGCCATGTTAGCGAAAACTATTTCACCTCTCTTTAAAACACTGAAACATGCGGCGGCTCTATGCTGCAGTGGCCTTGGGTATTGGAATTCTATTGATATTGGGGGCCGTAGTTTTCGTTGAGACGAGACCTTCTGTCTCTTCATCTCCTAAGGTGGAGATCTTGCACTGCAAGGGCGTAAGTCTCATGCCCATGCTCATTGTCACTGAGCAGATTGATGGTTTCATCGCCTGGCAACCATATCCGGCTCTGGCCGAAGAGAGTGGAATTGGCAGGCAAATCTGCCTCTCAGGGGACCTTCCCCCTGCAGGTCGCTGGGAGGATCACCCCTGCTGCGTCCTGGTGGCCAGAAGCGATCTTATAAAGGATCATCCTGACCTTGTTAGGGCATTCTGTGCCCTGAACATTTACTCCACGGAGTATATCGAAAGAAATAGGACCGAGGCGTCGGAGATAGCAGCCGAATGGCTAATGGGGTCGGAGAATTTCACCCTCGGCAAGATCTCAGTTCCCTCAGGCCAGGTTCTAACGAAGGCAGGCTCGACTCTGAAGTTTGTTCACGAACCTTCCCCTGGGTGGGTGGATCTGGCCAGGTTCATCACCCTCAGGCAGGGGAAGATGCTGAATGTGGAAGGATCTTCTGTATCAGAGGACCAGGCCAGCAGCTCCCAGGCGATCTTTGACTTCCAGCCCCACCAAGCGGCGTTGGAGGCCCTCGGCGCCGGACAGGCCCCCTTGGCTTCCATGTTTCCGATGACCTCGATGGTTCCCGGGGCTCTTGTGCCCCGTCCTTTAGTGGAGACCATCTGCATAGGCTACATTTCATCTGACCTGCATCACTTGCCGTTATTCGTCGCCGTGAAGAAGTGGAGGTACTTCAATGATACCTACGGTATAGCTCTGCGGCCCATAGATGAAGGGCAGTCACGTCCAAACCGTTTGGAGCTGATGGTGTCTGGCAGGCGGATCGGGGAGATCGATCTCGTTCCAGTCAATGCCGGACCTACGGTGATGACGCTGATGGAGCAGAACTGTGTCCAGCTGGCCTATGTGGGCATAGCCCCTGCAGTGGGTGCCATAGGTCTGGGTGCTGACGTCAGGGTGATACAGCCCCTTCAAGATGGGGGGTCCGGCCTGGTTGTCTCAGAGAGCTCCCCTGCACGCAACTGGACGAGCTTCGTCTCCTGGGCCGGGGAAAGATCCAAGGAAGGCCGCCACCTCAAGATAGCCGATCCTGAGAAGGGTACCATCCAGGACATCATGATAAAAGATGCTCTAAATGAGGCAGGAATTTCTACGAGCGCATTGAGGGAGTCCTAAAAGCCCTAGCGAGTTATAAGACCTTAGCGCTTGAGGGAGATCATGGGGATTTGAGATAGCTCACGGGGTATATCTGATGATATCTGGAATCGATGGAACGGGCAATGGTATGGCCTTGAAGGTTGCAGTTCCCTTAGCCCTTTTGGTAATATGGGGTGTGCTCTCCAACATCATAGACAACTCTTTCATCCTCCCCAGCCCTTTATCTGTGATCTATGTCCTGGCATACCCCTGGGGGAATATCCTGGGAAGCGGTACCCTTCTGGATAATGCTCTAGTGAGCCTCCAGAGAGTCACCTTCGGCTTTCTGGCAGCCTTGATAGTGGCCATCCCTCTGGGCATCTGCATGGGTCGATATGAAACCGTTTATCATCTTTTCGATAAGGCCACGGCCATGCTGCGACCCATACCTCCTCTAGCATGGGTCCCCTTATCCCTGGCCTGGCTGAAGATAGGGATGGGATCTATGCTCTTTATCATAGCCATAGGGGCCTTCTTCCCCATCCTCCTAAACACCATCGACGGCATAAGAGGGGTGAAGAACTCCTGGATCGAGGCTGTGGCCATGCTGGGGGCCGGGGAGTATGATCTCTTGACCAGGGTCTTTCTCCCCGGAGCAGCTCCAACCATTTGGACTGGCCTTAGGGTGGGCTTCGGCATCGCCTGGATGTGCGTGGTTGCGGCTGAGATGATGCCGGGGGCGAGCACCGGCCTTGGATACCTCATAATGTACGCTTATGGCTGGGGTCAGATCCAGGTGGTGATGGCGGGCATGGTGGTCATTGGGCTTATAGGCCTGGCCATAGACCTAGTCTTCAAGTCGGTGGAAGTAAAGTGGTTTTCTTGGAGGAGGCTGGATAAATGAGGCTGGTGGTAGACCGCCTGGGAAAGGAGTTCCCCAAGGCAAAGGGAGAGACTCTTAAGGTTCTGGACGATATAACCTTTAGCTCCTCTGAGGAGGAGACCATAGGCATCCTGGGGCCTTCAGGTTGCGGAAAGACGACCCTTCTCAGGATTATTGCCGGCCTGGAAAAGCCCTCTACGGGGGAAGTCCTTTTGGATGGCTCCAGAGTAGATAGCCCTAATCCTAAAATGGGGATGATCTTCCAGGAGTATTCCCTTCTACCCTGGCTTAATGTAGCTGAGAACGTATCCATAGGCCTAGAGATCAGGAATGCCTCTGAGGAGGAGCGCAGGGAAAAGGTAGAACGCTATCTCTCCCTGGTCGGCCTTCAAGGCGTTGCAGAAAACCATCCTTATGAGCTCTCCGGAGGGATGAGGCAGAGGGTGGCCGTGGCCCGGTCCCTCACCCTGGAGCCGGCCATGCTCCTCATGGACGAGCCCTTTGCAGCCCTGGATCCCCAGACCCGGGGAGAGATCCAGGAGAGCATAATCCGTCTGAAGGAGGTCACGGGAAAGACCATCATCCTGGTCACCCACAGCGTTGAGGAGGCGGTCTTCCTGGCAGACAGGCTCGTAATTCTAAGCGCAAGGCCAGGGAGGATTCACAAGATCATACTGGTGGATCTTAAAAGGCCCAGGGATAGGGCTTCTGAGGAGTTCGTGAGCCTCAGGGTACAGGTCTTGAATCTTTTGAGCGACCTTGCCGTGGCGTCAAAGGCAGATCGTTGATGGGAATACCTGGGGGAGGGTATCTAAATTACCGAGACCTTCAACTGCTCCTAGGCGGCCTTGAAGCAGATGCTGGCACTGGTCTGGGAAAATAATCACCAATATCTCCTCGGTTGGGGGCCACAACGCCTTCAGGACGCGCACCTTCGTAAACGTGAGCAAATCAGATCCCTGAGATAACTACTTACTGATGCGTTTAGATTATCCTCTATATGCTTAAGCTGGGAGATTACGATGAAGACGGATCCAAGGCCGTTGCTGAGTGCCTGAAAAAGGCCGGCGTCAGGGTTGAGCTGAAGCCATCCATAGGTGCCTCCATAGAAACTGAAGATCTACTTCAAGGCCGGCTGAGCGAGCTTAAGGCTATAATAAAGGATAAGGAGCTTTTAGAGGAGTACGAGAGATACCTAGATGCCCTGAGAAAGATCCTGGCGCAGAAGGTTTCTCCGGAGGATTTTGAGAAGGAATACTTAGCTGAGCTCTTTCCGACGATGGACGAGAAGAGGAAGGCTCTATCGGACCTCATAGACAGAGCTCTTGGAGCTGGGAAAGATGAGGCTGAGCATGGAGGATCCGCAGGGACGGCTGAGGCAGAAGGCTCAGCCAAGGGTGAGGCCGTCAGGGAAACCATCAATCAGGCTCTTGAACCGTCTGGAGAGAATGCAGTTCATGAGGTGCAACCGAATCCTTCCGAGGGTTCTAAGAATAACGCATGCCTGCCCAACCAGGAGAAGAATGCTGATGAGTTTGATATTGAGACCAAAGAGGCGATATCAGCCTTTGTCAGCCTCCTTGCCAAGAGCTCCGGGGCGGAAACTTTCGCCAGATCGGTCCTTTTCTTGAATGAACTGGAGATCGGTGGTGGGGTGGGGAACCGGCTTGACGATCCCATAATAGCAATACCTGTGGATGATGTGGCGTATGGCAAAGGCTGTCCAAATCTACTGAGAGTCCTTTCCGTACATCTGAACAAGGTCTATGATCTTTACGTCGATGAGATCTCCCTACTCATGGCAGATCTGGATAAGCTCGATGAAGAATTTATTGATAACTATACCGATGAGAACCTCAAGATCAGGTCTCTCGATCTTATGTTGGCCAACATGATAGAGAACCATCCATCTGAGAAGATGGACTTTTCGGACTTTGGGGAGGAATGCAACTTCAGGATAGATAAAGAGAACCGCGTCCTGGAGGTCTTCGGCGATGCTGCGGCTGAGGAAATCGCCAGGGTGTTGGAGAAGGGCGGGATGGTGAAGATCAAGGGAGGTACCCTCAGGTGGCGGAAGTAACATCAGGTAAGTGGTTTTTTATAAGCATTGGCGACCATAGAAGCTCCCTTCCCCTTCCAACTTTTTCCTAAGCTAATTTTCAGTGTATTACCATCCAACTTCGGTAAGCTAGCATCTCTTTCGCCTCACAAGACCCATCTAATTTCCCAATAATAAACAGGGTCTGGCGGTGGAGCCGGGAAAACTAGGAGAGGTGGTGATCACCGTTATCTTCAACCATTGCCCGCCTCTGATCCTCTGCCAGTTGCACGATGTAGCCGTCTACTCAGATGAAGA
Source organism: Methanosaeta sp. UBA114 (assembly GCA_002506335.1). GTDB lineage: Archaea > Halobacteriota > Methanosarcinia > Methanotrichales > Methanotrichaceae > UBA114. The sequence continues at coordinate 24,891 of DAXJ01000079.1, read as the reverse complement.
GTGCGACTGCGGCTTGCCTTCCCCCTGCGCAAGGCTGTCGGGGCAGGGATAAGGAGACGATATGGATTCAACTGATGGATGGCAGCTATGAGACCCTTCTATCCCTGGGTCTTCGTGGCCTCCTTCGTTCCTGTCCTGCGTGGAATGTAGGTGCACCAGCTGGAGAGAAACCGCCTTACGCTTATGATAGTTGCTGAAGGAAATATAAAAGAGGTTATAGCTGCGGTATCTAAGCGTATGAGGGTGACACTGGTGGGTGAGGGCCTTCATGAGATCGTGGAGTTTGGGATAGAGTTTATGGATACCATACCTCCTGGCAGCAAGACTAGCAAGACCAGGATGATCATATCACGGGTAGGCCAGCCGAGGATGGGATAACGTGCCATATGCTAGGTGCCAGGTCAAGAAGGTTATTATCGAAGGTGTGAGATCTATAACTCAGGATGAAAGAGGCGCTCCTCGCGTGCAGGGACCCAGAAGCGCTCCGATCGGAGCTGAGACGGATAGTTGAGGCCATAATAGCAGGCGATATCAAGACCGAAGGGGATCTGGAATCACATAAAAAAGATCTATCTTCCAGATTAGGCCTTCCGTCCCTGCCTAGCAACGCCGACATCCTTTCCGTTGCCCTTACTGCAGAGAGGGATAGGCTCAAATCTCTGGTTAAGCGTCCCACCAGGACCCTTTCAGGCGTGGCCATCATTGCCGCCATGACCTCCCCTGCCAGGTGCCCCCACGGCATCTGCATCCCCTGCCCGGGAGGACTCTCCTGCTCCTCGCCCCAGAGCTACACCGGCCAAGAGCCTGCGGCCATGCGCGCTGCCCGGCATGCCTTTGACCCTTACGACCAGATCCACGCCCGGCTGCAGCAGCTGGAGGAGATAGGCCACGGCGTCGACAAGGCCGAGCTCATAGTCATGGGGGGCACATTCACCTCCAGGCCTACCGGCTATCAGTACTGGTTTGTAAAGCGCTGCCTGAAGGCCATGAACGATTATCCGTCTTACAACAGGCCGGAGGCGTACAGGACCTTTGATGAGATCGCCCTGGCTAATGGAACGGCCCAGGTCAGAAACGTGGGGACCACCTTCGAGACCAGGCCCGATTGGTGCACTCCTGACCTGGTGGAGCGGATGCTTGATCTGGGGGCCACCAAGGTGGAGCTGGGGGTCCAAAGCACCAGGGATGAGATCCTATCCAGGATGAATAGGGGTCACACCGTGGGGGATTCTGTCAGGGCCAACGCGGCTCTTAGGAACGCCGGTCTTAAGGTCGGCTTCCACATGATGCCCGGGCTTCCCGGTTCCTCTCCGCAGACTGATCTATCTGTCTTCCAAGAGCTCTTTTCAGATGAACGATTCAAGCCCGACTACCTTAAGATTTACCCAACCCTGGTCATCAAGGGGACCGAGCTTTACGATCTTTATATTCGGGGCGAATATCAGCCTCTGGGTGACGAGGTGGCGGCTGAGCTCGTCTCTAAAATCAAAGCTCTACTACCCAAGTACGTCAGGCTCCAGAGGATCCAGAGGGACATACCTGCCCGGCTGATAGAAGCAGGCGTAAAGAAATCCAATTTGCGCCAGATTGCCGGAGAGAGATTAAAAGGTAGAGGTGGAGGGTGCAGATGCATACGCTGCAGAGAGGCGGGTCTAAAAGGGGTCTTGGAGGCGGATGTGGACTTGAGGCACGAGATCTACAGGGCGTGCGGTGGCGAGGAGCATTTCCTATCTTTTGAGAGCCAGGATGATACTCTGGTGGGATTTTTGAGGCTGCGCCTGACGGAAGGGGAGGATGGAAGTGGCGCCAGGGCCATGGTAAGAGAGCTTCATGTCTATGGGCCCATGGTTCCCATAGGCACCAGAAAAGAAGGTTGGCAGCATAAAGGCTATGGTGCCAGGCTGGTGGAGGCAGCTGAGGTCATCGCCGGGGACAAAGGATACGATCTCCTGGAGATCACCAGTGGCATAGGTGCTCGAGGATACTACGAGCGCTTAGGCTACGATCTGCGGGAGCATTACATGGTTAAAGTCCTTGGCAGGGTGGTGAAGGGCGGTAGCGGCCAAAATGGCTGGGAGGACCAAAACGGTTAAATATCGTGCCTTAAAGATCTTACCCGGTCTGAGGACTGCAGTATGAGATGGCAAGGAGAATCAGGTAGAAAGCTCACTGGTGGCAAGCTTATGCAGGCCAGGGGCAAGAGGAAGTTCGAGACGGGCAGGGAGTCCAGCGATACCACTATAGCTCCGGTCAGGAGAAAGGTAGTGGAGGCCCTGGGCGGAAACAAGAAGATCAAGCTCCTGAGGGCCGATGTGGCAACGGTGTCTGATCCCAAGACAGGCAAGACTCAGGTGGCCAAGATTCAGACGGTCACCGAGAACAAGGCCAACCTCCACTACACGAGGAGGCATATCATCACCAAGGGCGCCAAGATCAGGACTGAACTGGGTGAGGCAGTAGTAACCAGCCGACCCGGGCAGGATGGCGTTGTAAACGCGGTCCTTCTGGCCCAGTAAACTCTTTTGGCTTACTTAGTGATTCGGTGCGGCTGCGGCAGGTATCTCTATGTCCCTGAGGGGGACAAGACCAGAACCTGCCTGTGCGGCAAGCGGATACAGGTCTCCAAGGCCAGGATACTGGCTAAGGCAGCGGATGCTTTATCGGCAGGGTCTGTGGTCAGGGCGTTTCAGATGGAAGGGCGGGGGATGACGGGATTTTCCCCTGCCCATAAATGATGCGGTAGGATTTGAAATGGACGGAACCGGCCCTTGGCCATCCAGACCAATCCTTTACGAGATCAATACCTGGCCCTGGCTGAAAGAGCTGAGCCGGATTTATAAGCGTCCCATAACGCTGGGCGACGTGCCTCCTGAGCAGTGGGACGGCCTGGCTGCCCTTCACGCTGATGCCGTCTGGCTAATGGGCGTCTGGGAACGGAGCCCTGAGAGCATACGGATCTCCAGCCAGAACCCGGGTCTCACGGTCGACTTCCTTCGGGCACTGCCCGACTTCACCTCTGCTGATAACGTAGGATCGGCATACTGCGTGCGCAGGTACGTGGTGGATGAGCGCCTGGGAGGGCTGCAAGGTCTGGCTGAAGCCCGAAGGATGCTGGCGAAAAGGGGCCTTCGGCTTATACTGGACTTCGTGCCCAACCACTTGGCCCTAGACCATCCGTGGACCCTGGAGCACCCCGAGTACTTCATCCAAGGGACGCTCATGGACCTTGTCCAGGCTCCTGAGGCCTTTGTCCAGATCAGCAAATTCGTCATGGCCAATGGACATGATCTCTACTACCCTCCTTGGCAGGACGTGGTCCAGCTCAACGCCTTTCACTCCGGCATGAGGCAGGCCATGGCACGAACAGTCAGCGCCATAGCCGATCAATGCGACGGATTGCGCTGCGACATGGCCATGCTTCTTCTGAATGGTATTTTTAAGAAGGTCTGGGGGGGGAGGGCCGGGGTGATGCCGTCCGAGGAATACTGGGCAGAGATCATCGGAGTTGTGCGCAAGGATCACCCTAACATCCTCTTCATGGCTGAGGCCTACTGGGATACCGAGGTGGAGTTGCAGGAGCTGGGCTTCGATTACTGTTATGACAAGCGGTTTTACGATAAGCTGAGGCTCGACGGTGCTGGTAGCATCCAGGGATATCTTTCCGCAGACCTGGGCTACCAGGATAAGCTTGTGCGCTTCCTGGAAAATCACGATGAACTCCGGGCTGCAGAGGCCTTTTCCCCGCGAAGAGAGCGCGCTTACTCCGTGACCATCATGACCGTTCCTGGGGCCAAGCTTCTGTACGATGGCCAGCTGGATGGGAGAAAGATACGGTCGCCGGTCTTTCTGGCCAGGCGCCAGGTGGAGCCCCTAGATGTGGATCTTCGTGCCTTCTACCAGAGGCTTCTGGCCGAGGTGGATCGGTCAGGGGTTCAGGGTGGAGAGTGGCACCTATGCCAGAGTACGGGCTGGCCCGACAATAACAGCCATGAGAACCTATGTGCCTGGTGCTGGAGCAATGGGAAGGATCGGCACCTTCTGGCAGTGAACCTCTCCGACCATCCTTCCCAAGGGTTTATACATATGCCATGGAAGGATCTGGGGGGAAGCACGTGGCACCTTAAGGACCTTTTCAGCGGCAGCACCTTCGAGCGTAGTGGCGATGAGATGCAGAGCTGGGGATTGTACGTGGACCTGCCCTCATGGCAATTCCATTTCCTCAGATTTCGTAATTGAAAATCGGGCTTGAGACTTTAGGCCTACAACGGTGGTTGGGGTCGGCAGTTAATCCTTACGATGGGGTCTCTAGCTATCAGATTGCCCTATATCTCAATACTTCAAGGCATATTATGGTCAGCACAAGTTTTATACTCTATCTAAATTAATACTATCTATAGTTCCGACTTTAGGAGTAGCTCCTCTTATAGATCACCTGGATTACTCCCTACTAAATATCAACCAGCCTCAAGGAATACAAGAGCCAGTCTAACGGATTGAATGTCTGCGTATGCCTATGAGACTTGTTCCTCATCCGTCGAGGTTGAAAGATGGGCAATTTTGCAGGCTTCTCACAGCAGTTCAGCTGGATTATCCTGCTGAAAAGTGCCAGAGAATGGTTGATTGAACCCAATGTAAGTCTTAAGGAGGTTGATTCTTTGCCACAGTTCAGGCCTTTTGATATAGACGGGACGCCTATAGAGCAGCAGTGGATGAGCTGGAATGAGATGATCAAGGAGCCTTACGACAAGAACTCCGTTGATGCCTACACCAGGACCAGGGTCATACTGATGAATGGTATAGAGAACAATGCCGTTTTGACTTCTCATGCCATGGATAGGATGATCGCCAACAATGAGATCAAGGCTCAGTTGGCTATGATAAGGAGGGCCGACTCCCAGCATCAGGAACTGGTCAACTGGCTCAATCCAGCTGACCAATCGATTGTAGAGACCACCATAGGCTACGAGCAGGTCGCCGTGGATCTGACTGCCAATCTGGCCAAGAACGAGCAGGATCCCTACTTCAGGCAGGTCCTGAACTTCGCCCTCCTGGAGGACTTCGATCACCTCTTCAGGTACGGCTGCCTCATGGAGATACTGGAGAACAAAGATCCCAATACCATCACCCAGGGAAAGACTGATATAAAGCCCGGAAGGCCCACCGTGATAGAGCACAGACACCCCCTCGAGAGCATGAGGATGCACTTTGACAAGGATACTGCTTCCGCCAAGACCAAGATGAACTACTTCACCATAGTCTCGGGGGAACAGCAGACCATGCTCTATTACAGGTCCCACGGTTTTATGTTCCAGGACAACCTGGCCAGAAAGCTCTATGCTGAGATCGCCGAGATCGAGGAGCAGCACGTCACTCAGTACGAGCTAGCTGGAGATCCCCGGATGACGCTACTGGAGCATACGGCCCTGGTTCAGATGAATGAGGCCTATAATTATTACTCCGCCATGCAGACCGAGACCGATCCAAGGATCCGGAAGACTTGGGAGGCGCTTCTCCACGACGAGATGGAGCACGTCTACATGGTCAATGACCTCCTCCGTAAGTACGAGGGCAGGGACGTCAGAGATATTATGAGCGCTGACAACATCGCACCCCTCATAGTCTTTGAGCCCAACAAGGATTACATTAATGCCGTCCTCAAGGAGCAGGTGGACCTCCAGCCCTTCAACATGAGGCTCGTGCGCATGAGAGACCTCCCAGCGTACTGGAAATCCTTTGACTACCAGGGGAAGGTCAATGCTGGAGGCGTGCCCTCTGAGATCGTGGTCCAGGTTCTGGGCAAAGGTCTTGCTCAGAAGGCAACTGAAGAGCCCGCAGTGAGGGCCAAAACTGAGATGGCCAAAGTCAGCAAGGGAGACCCTAGCCGGGCCCATGCAGCCTGAAGCAGCATTATTTTTATCCTTACAGGGAGTCTAGAGGGGCGAAAGACTCTAGCCTTCGGGCAGGTCCCATTAATTCGAATGGTTAATGGGAGTTGCGATGTAATCTCAAAAGGATGTAGAGTCCCACCGCCCAGCAATATATAAATTCCAATAACAACATAAATACCAACGAGCTCAAGTCCTGCAAGTTCAGAGTCTACCTCGCCAGGTCCCAAAAACCAAAGTGGAGCGGGTTCTGAACCAGTTCCGATGGGTCTACAACGAGATCTTGGCACACTGTAAGACCGCCTGGGAGACAGATCAAAAGCCCCTATCCAAATACGAGACCCATAAATTCATTATAACCTGGAATGGGGGGTAAACCTGGACTCCTAGAAGTCTTCTCTCAGGTTCTACAGAGCGTCCAGGAGAGTGTCGACATACATCTGAAAGCTTTTTTCAGAAATATCAAGCCCGGGGAGACGCCTGGCTATCCTCACTTTCGGGGCGCAAGGATGGGTATGATTCTTCACCCATCCGCATTTAGGCTTCAAGCTCGAATCTAGCGAGATCATCTCGACAAGATGGGAGATATCAAGATCAATCTGCACAGAAGGATCGGGGGAACAATCAAAAGGTTAACCCTTAGAAGGGCGCCCACCGTCAAACGGTTTGCCTGTTTCTAGGTAGAAATTGATGTAATTCTCCCGTCACAGAAAGAATGTCCTGTTATGGGAATCGATGTAGTCCTGGAAAGCTTTGCCACCCTCTCCAATGGCGAAATGATAGATAACCCGAGGTTCTTTAGGTCCGAGGAAAAGGAGCTAGCGAGGGTTCAAAGGAAGCTCTCTAAGGTCCCTAAAGGAACTCCGGAAAGGAATAAAGTTATTAAAGTAGTTGGAGTGCCCGCGAGAAGATTGCTAATCGCAGCTTAGATTTCATCAACAAGGTTAGCCATGAGCTTGTAGACCGTTTTGGCATAGTAACCTTCGAAGGCCTGAACATCAAGAAGATGCTTAAAAGCCATAACCTGGCAAAGTCCATCTCAGATGTGTCCCTGGTGTGGTCTCATAGTTAAGAAAGAGCTGTTAGAGAGCGTCCATATATAGGGATCTAAACGCAGCCATGAACATTCTGATATTGGGAATGCAATCTCTTCGTAAGATCGATGGAAGCCCCACCATTTAGGGGGGAGCATTCACTTAGGATCTTCCGGAATAATGGTAGAATATATATTGTCGATCTAGGATAGCACAGATGCGGTGGATGATGAGGGCCTATCTTCTGGCACTGGTGCTGCTTAGCATACTCCTCCTAGCGCATGGGGCTTATGGTGGGCTGGATAAAAGCGGTGCGAAAGCCGTAGAGATCTCACGCGATGAGTCTGATTCGGCCCTGAATTACAGCTATGAGAATATAGATGCCCATGCCATACAGGCGCCGAAGGATGCCGAGGCTTCCTTGGATAGCTTGGCGGCGTACCTGACAGATCCTTGCAAGAACGATCGTGAGAAAGCCTGGGTTATCTATCGTTGGACCACCGATCGGATAACTTACGACGTCCAGGGGTATTCAACCGGTAGCTATGGCAACCTTGCGCCGGAGGAGGTTTTGAAAGAGAGGTCCTCGGTATGTGAGGGATACGTTGGCCTCTTCCAGGCCCTGGCCGAGAGATCAGGGCTAACGTCTACCGAGATCCGGGGTTACGCTAAAGGGTCCAATTACGTGGCCGGATTCAGCCTAAGCGAGGTCAACCATGCCTGGAACGCCGTCAGCATCAATGGATCGTGGTACCTGATAGATCCCTCCTGGGGATCTGGACGCCTGGAGGAGGATGGGCGTTTTAACAAGAGCTTTGACCCCCATTACTTCATGACTCCGCCTGAAGAACTCATCTACGACCATTTACCTGAGGAGGCGCAGTGGCAGCTCTTGGATAAGCCCATATCCAAGAGGGAGTTCGAGGAGCGGGTTTACGTCAAGCCCGAGTACTTCAAGTATGGCATCAAGGCCATAAGCAACCAAAACGCAGTCATAGATGGCGAAGGTCCCATTTGCGTGGCCCTTTACGCCCCAGATGGCATTATCCTGAGCGCCAGGCTGACTAAGCTTGGGGATAGGAATGCAATCTCCTCCGACAGTTCAGTCAGTAGTCCATCAGCCATTTTTGATCAAAGGGAAGATGATCTCTACAAAGCCTACGCTTTGCCGCCGTCCCCTGGAGCTTATCTATTGAAAGTATTTGCCAAGCCTGGAGACAGCCCTGGGGATTACCATTGGGCTATGGAGTACAGACTGAACATCTCCAAAGGTAGTGATGGCAAGAGCTATCCTATGACCTATGGGGTATTCTCCAGGAGGAGCGTCAGGCTCTACGCTCCCATGGAAGGCTGCTTGAGGCCTGGGGAGGTCCAGATGTTCAAGCTATCGGTTCCCTGTGCTGAGAGCGTGGCCTGTGTGAATGGCGGCCAGTGGACATACCTAACCGAGAAAGACGGCCTTTTTGGAGGAGAGATCACGCCCATTGAAGGAGATATTACAGTCTGCGCCAAGTTCCAGGGAATGGAGGATTACAGTGGCCTTCTTAAGTATGCTGTGGAAAAATAGCGGAGGTCCGTATAAACTAGCTCGTTAGGGTGATCTATATTTAGTCCTAGGAAGCTTTTCAGAAGCTTTCTTTCACTATGGACTATACATTCAAGGGACTAAGATGCATGCCCTGCAATATGCCATATCCATTTTGCGGATGGCATCATTGGTTGTAATTTCGTTCTGTGTACGCATAGCTCTTATCTCCAAAATCCTGGCCATAATAATCAACCTCGTCTATTCTTACGACGGGTTCATAGATGCTATCTTTGAAGGTACACCTTGGTTTTGTAGCGGATGTACACAGTCACCTTACAAAATAGGGGGCGGGTTTGAAACACGTGAGATGAGGATGATGATAGAATAGCCTGGCCGTTACGCTATTATCAGAGTCCCCGGCGACAAGCGCAAGAGTGCCATCCTACTCGTTACAATGTAAACATAGCCAATTTCGAGGGTTCAATCCTATCCCTTGAGCGCACGGCCCGAGTATAATACGGCATTGGTCAACCAGGGGGTAGATATCCCCCGGATGAGTCAGTCATCGTCCGAGGCCAGATTATCTATAGTAGTCGATGGCTGCCACCTGGAGAAGGCCAAGGCAGCTCCAGTTGCCGAGTTTCCACCGAGATTGTTACATGACGTGATCCTGAGCGATGGCGGCTTGTTCAACCTTGTCGAAGAAGATGATTTCAAAGCCTTTAAATATACCTAGGGTGATAGAAAATCGAGATGGATATTATATGGCAGGTCGTGGGTTCGGCTGCGGCTACCCTGACTATGTTCGGTTTCGTGCCCCAGATACAGAAGATACTCCAAACCCGTTCGGTGAAGGATGTGAGCCTTCCCATGCTCGTCCAGTTCAGCCTGGGCGTCTTACTCTGGACGCTCTACGGCGTGCACATAGAGGATAACATAGTGATCTTCGCCAATATAATCTCACTCACAACGCTGATCATAGCCATAGGTCTTTACTTCAAATACAAGGGTAAGGATGCAGATCCTCGTAAGAATTAGATCTCTGCTTAGGCTTTACTTAGGCCTTTCTTAAGCTCATCATCTTGATACCTCATCCAGGAGATCCCAGACATCAGGCTGGGTAGGTGGGATACGCGTAGACGATAATTATAATTAGTGATATATTCAATGTATCCGGCCTTGATGCCGCTATAGTCTACGATCTGAGGATTATGTCTTGGAAGGGGCTTGAGACGGACTCTATAGCCACCCTGGAAGGTAGACAAATCATGCCTATCAGGATAGGAGACTATCAGAAAGCTCGGATGGGCAGGTCAGAGGCCAGGCTAACCAGGCCCACATCAATAACATATTCTACCTTTGCGTTGTGGTAGAATCCCCTGAAGCATCCCCCGTGACCCTGTATATGCTATCGGTTGATCTAGGAATCAAGACTCACCTTGCTGTAGACCGCGATGGCGAGATCCACCCCAGCCAAAAGACCAGAGATGCCAGAATGAGATCTGATGCACTTAAGGTCAGACTCCAGCAATCTGGGATCAAGAGCGCCAAGAGGCATCTCAAGAAGCGCTCTGGTCGGATGGCTAGGTTTACCAAGGACGTTAACCACCAGATCTCCAAGATCCTGATCACGAATGTCAAAGACACCTGTTCACTGATAGCCCTTGAGAATCTTAATGAAACCCGGGCCAGGGTAACGGACGGCAATGGGGGTCCCCCCACGGGTTGTTTCTAAGGCTCAGAGACGTGACCATGCATCCTGGATCTCCGGACGGCTTAGAGGGTCCGTAATCTACAAGGCAGGCATAGATGGCGTGCCCCTGGTCTTTGTGGATCCTGCCTATACATCACAGGAATGCCCTATCTGTCATTATCTATCTCGATCTAACCGTCCTAATAGGGACGAATTTGCGTGTACCTGTTGTTGCTTCTCCTGCCCTGCAGACACCGTTGCAGCTCGAAACATCAGAACAAGGGTAGCCGTCAACCCGCCTGTTGTATCGAGATTTTTTGCTAAGGCGCAAGTCCTACCCTTTAGGGTAGGGTAGTTGACAGACCCTTCATAGGCTTCTGCTAAGTTCATCAAAGCTTTCTACATTTGACGTAGATCCTATATCCCAGGAGGTTGACTGAGGGCACCTTTGGGGCCACCTTGGATTCTATGATCCTGGAGATCCTCTCTTGAACGAAGGCTGGATCGATGATATGCCTCCACCGGCTCATGAATAGATATCCCTGATAAGGCTTGTAATCAAAGCCCCGGCATTCCAACACCTCGAAGCCAGCACTCTCCAAATCGGATTTGAACTCATCATGGGTGGTGTACTCAGGAGGGGCTATTCTCTCCCCAAGCACACGCTCCCTCAGACGGGTGAAGTGAGATGCCCGGTTGAAGAAGTCCACCACTAGCACGCCCTGGGTTTCGAGCACCCTGTTGTATTCGCTTAAAGCCCCTCTGGCATCCTCCACCGAGGAGAGACAGGTCAGAACGCCGCTGCTCACTACCCGGTCGAAGATCTCGCTCTTGAAGGGAAGCTTGTTGACACATCCCTGGTAAAAATAAGCTCCATCCAAGCCCTTAGATCTGGCAGCCGCTCTGTCAAGCATGTTCCTGGAGAAGTCCAGTCCGACGTAGGTGAAGCCTGAGGAATCCCTCCGGGATCTAATGAGAAGGTTTCCATTGCCGCACCCTGCATCCAGAACCCTGCCCCGAGCTCCATCGAAGCAGAAGCGGGTTACATCGTCTTCAAAGCTGATGAGCGTCCTCAAGATGAAATCAGGGGTGTCGTCAGGCAGGTCCCTGGCGTACTTGAGCTCCACCTCATCTCCGTCCTTACGCAGATCCTCCCAGAAACTGCGCTCATCCTTGTATAGGCCTTCCACCCCACCCATAGGGAACACCCCGAAGAGATAGAGAGCGAGCGGAGGAGTATTAATAGCTTAGCCATCTAAAAATAGCCCAATAGATCAGTTTATTGGCACTGTGAGGAGGATATGAAGTCGAAACGCAATGTTTATTAGTAATAATCTGAATGTAAAATTTTCTTGTTCCAAATCTCCTAACGTCCCTGCTGGCTTCGAGTGATGATGAAGGGCTTTAAGGGCCTAGGAGGAACCAATGCTTAGAGCGTATCCAAGATCATCTCTGGAAAAGACCGCTGTCCTGGCCGTCCTGGAGATGGAAGAGCTGATAGTGGCCATGGAGAATGCCGCATAGCAGGTCAGACTGGGTGCATCTTCTGAGAATGTGGCCACAGAAAAGTACTAGCTTTATATAACTCAGGAGGATGGACGATACCTTAACATCGCCTGTGTCTTGAGCGCCGAGGACTACTTCAATATGATCTCCTCAGCCGCCGGGAAGGCAGGAGCAAGCCTGGAGGAGATGGTTGATCTTCACTACAAAGCTCCTGATATGGAGTTCGACGAGGGCATGGTCACGGGCTGGTTCCATGCCTTCAAGGGAGCATCGGTGGAGGTGAAGCAATAGCGCCCATTGAGGAGCTCCTGGGTTGTATAATTCGGGTTTTGAGGTCCAAAGGCCTCACGGCCAATTGCAGTCCCGATGAGAAGGTGGTATTCTATCTGTCCATAAAAATCCAAGGTACCGAGGCTCGCTGGAATCCATACTTATCGGACCCCTGATCAGCGCCACCTACTTCCCCCTCTTTGCCTTTATCCACGGCCTCTTTAAGGGTATGAGCACCAAGAGCCTGATCCGCATGTCCCTGGGGCCGGAGGCAGACAGGGATCTGGTGGCAGGCGGCTTCTTCTGCCACCTGAGAAATCCGCTATTTTTGGATGGCACGGCCTTACTGTGGCGCTCTCACCAGATGACCTCAAGCCGCCTGACCTTCAACATCCTGGCCACGGCTTACTTCTACCAATGAGACATCCACGAGTAGAGGTCCCTCAGAGTGGAGTTCGGCCGGATGTACGAGGATTACTGGAAAGAGATCCCCATGTATCTGCCGCTTCTCAGATGTCGCCCTTACGGCCATTAAGATAGTTTTTTGGTAAAATTTCAAGCCAGGGAAGGTTTTATGTACCTAATAAATAATCTTTTTATGCTAGGGAGCATGTCCAAAAAATGAGGGTGATAAATTGAAGCACATATGCCTGGCAATCATATTTCTAGTTCTCTGGCCCCTGGCGGCTTTGGCTGAGGTCAGTGACTCCGGAGCATACCATGGAGGGCCATCCGATTCTCCTTTGGGACCTTTACAGGGAAGCCAAAGCCCTGCTCAAGGCGGCTGTAAGAGCGCTCTTTGGGCTATAAGCCCCTGTGGCTCCAGGAGTCTCAGCGCTGTGGTGCCCAGAGGTTCCACGGCGATGCTGGCCATGGATGCCAAGGAGAACGGCTATGCTGTGCTCATGGAAAGGCTTCCCTCCGGGGAGCTTTCCAGCAGATACCTGGGATACATCTATAAGGGCAGCTCCTATTCCCTTCCGTTGAAGGCCAATAGCCCCGGCACCCATGATATATGGTACAGGGTGGGATTCCAGGAGAGCAATCGCATTAAGCTTTCAGTTCTCGGATAGAATCCATATCCTACTTACGTTCGCCTTGATGATCTGCTAAGGTAATCTGCTGAGCTCCATGTGGATACCACAGGAAGGTTAGAAGTAAATATCATACAGCCATAGCTATAAGCAGAGGTGCAGTCAATTGAGACCAAGAGATATAGAATCAATCCTTATAGTCACACTGCTTATGTCGGGCACCGCCTTTGCCCAGGGCGCTTCAGATGCGAGCGGAGATTACCTGAGCTCAGGGTTCCCTTGGGAGGACTTCGACTCCATGGATACCTCAGAGTTCGATTTTAGCAGTGCCTACTCCCACTATAGCGAGTACTACTACAAGAGCAGCGTGTCGATGTCGAACGGCATCATAAGCACTCCCGTCAAATTCGAGGTGACCAAGAAGGCCCCCGCCAGCATCTTGGTAGGCGGCCAAGCGGTGCCATACACCCAGTACGCATCTAGCCTCGCCCAGGTCCAGCCAAGTCAGCTCTGGATCCAGGGAAGCCTGGACTGGACCCAGTACGTGATCTGCCCCGCAGGGACCTGGATACAGCTGGTGGCCAATGCGCCCAGGGCGGGCCAGGCAGATTTCTATGAGATAAACCAGACCATGCCCGGCCAGGCCACTGCGAGCCACCATCAATACCAGTTCTACCAGGGACACAACAGCATGAGCTTCAATGCCGTCAGTGTGGGAAGGCACGTCCTTCTCTTCGTCATGGACAACATGCCCAGCAGCTCCGTGATAGTTGATGTGGTGCCGGCTCAGGCCTTCCAGCAGACCGCGCCTCAGGGAACGGGTGCAGGGGCCGTACTAAGACCAGCACCTGGCGTTCAACCCTATCCATCGGCTCTCCCAGGACATGTCCAATCCACCGCAGCTCCGCCCTACACACAGGGCTACAGCCAGGGAAGAACCCAGTTCACCCAGGGAACGGTAGCTCAAGGAACATCGCTCCAGCCAGCACCCACCTCAGGTGACACGTCGGTGACGATACAGTCCAGGGGCATGAGGGGCTACCAGGTCTTCCTGGACAGCGTATACATCGGGACGGAAGGGACCGAAGGAGATCCCCTGGACGGCAAGTTCAGCTTCATGGTTCGGGGGGGGACTACCCACGATATTAGGGTCTTCGATGGCCAGTTCAATTATCCCAAGACCATGTACTTCGATAGAGGCGTCATGAAAATAATCAATGTGGAGCCCGGAGCCGCGGTATATGTCTAAGCTCTCTCCCCTTTTTTCAGTTTACTTTCTTAACATCTCAATGATTCCCTTATGAATGCGAAAAACATGATCGTCTTTGCGCCTTTGTACTTCTACGGTATAACCAATCATGCCCTCATCCAAGCGATACAAAGGAAAGTTTTAAGTCATATAAAACTAATTAATATAGTTTGGTGAAGGCCGTGAATAAGGATGAGTTTATGAAGCTTGTTGATGGCTGCAATCTACCGGATAGCTTCGATCAGAACCTCCTGGACAAGGCCGCTACATCCTTCGGCCAGTGGGGTGATTCTTTCTATGTGGGGGACAGATCACGCCTTAAGGAGACCTTTGGGCTTGTTCCTAGGAAGGAGGACAGCGAGACCCTAAAGGCCCAGAAGGACGCTTTGTCATGCATCCTGGATAAGATCTTCAGCTCTCAGATCAGCAAGAATGAGGCCACCGATATAATGAGGAACTTCAACACCCTAATGAAGCGCTGAATTCACGAAATTCGACAGTTTCGGTATCCTGACAGCGCCGTGGTTTCGATCCTAGAACGATGAAGCCACCTCCCTGTATCTAGGGGGTTTGAGAGAATATAATGAAATGGGTGACCATAGGACCTCCTTCCATCCTCGCTGCATGGTTTGTGGCCCGCCTCCATCCAGGCGTGGGGGTTGAAGATCACTCCTCCTTTAAGGCGGAGGTTAAAAATAGGACCTACCCCAAGGTAGCGGTCCTAAATTTATGTTAAAATACCTTACGCCCCCATCCAGGAGAAGGAGCACTATTTACAGTAATAGAGCCTAGGAGGAGGAGATTATGGTCGTGAGGATAAGGCCGAACTTAAAGGCTTTTATAAAATGGGAGGGGGTCAACTTCGAGAATTATTTTTAGCTATGCACCCCCTATCCTGAGTATAATAACTCTCTTATTATCCCGATAGCCTAATATACATTCGGTTTTAACTCGATTCTGCCATGAATCGATCCATGACTACTGCAGAAGATGGCTCATGGTAACTGAAGAACATTCCTTCGCCTGCAAAGCCTTTTCTAAGATGGTCCCATGCCAGGCTCCAGAGAAGGGCTCTTGGCTTTTGTCTTTCGACTACAGCATGGTTGGGATCGATATGGCGAGTGAGATTAAAAGATGCGTGAGGGAAATGAACCACATAGATAGCATTGAGGCGGCCGTCAACTGGTGCGCTGAGGAATCTGCTGATGTAGAGTTTTCCAATAACGTGGGGGCCCGCAGGGTCTGGGTCAAAATACCAGGTCACCCGGTAGTAGTAAGGGAGAGCCTGGTGGACGCCGTGAACGTCCTCAACGATATAATAAGAAAGCGCAAATCAGACGAGAGCATGTACATATGGTGATGTGGCAAGCCTTCATATAATCAGCTCCTAAAAAATAAACATCAAAATTGCGCCTGCCTTCAGATATTGAAGGCGCTTTCTTGGCAACCATTATTTCCCGTTAAGACCTCCCCGGGAGGTAGCTCTCTTATCTCTCCTAAGAATGTGACCCGCCGCTAAACCATAGAAAGTTAAAAATACGCTACAAGGCCTTCATAATGGACTTGTGTTGATTGGACCCTACATCATACGGTCCAGTTCAACTGCTTTATCTTTCTTAGATCAATTCCCGGAAGGAGCCTGCTCTGGTCCCAGTCAGAGAATCGCAGAAGGAATCCCTACTAGAAGTATGATGGCCATATATCTGACCATTAGGTTGATGACCGTTAAATGAAGGATCGCTAAAGGTATTAGTGCTAAATGAATGATCACAAAATAGATGTCCACTCCATAAAGAGATGAGTTAAGACCAATCTTATAGAAAAAAGTTAAATCAGTGCAGATGTAGTACGACTATCTTCATGAGAGCATGCCCCCCAGCTACACAAGCAAATATCCAGAAAAACACCTTCTTTCCTACATTTCATTGAGCTTCTTTATCACCCAGGCCATGTTCCGGCCTAAAACTCTCATAGTTCTGAGTCCTTCCTCGTCCTTTCGGGCATCGCCTACACCCAGGCCCATGCCTATATTCCAGTAGCTTGAGCCAGGAATTATCATCTGGCTTATGAGGAGGAAGTGATTTATGGAATCAAAGGCGTGGATGGCCCCAGCTCTCCGCACCGCCACCACGGCGGCGCCTGCTTTGCGCTTGAATAGATCCCCCTTGGCCTTGGCCACAAATCCGGACCAATCTATGAGAGCTTTGAGCTCAGGCGTGATATCCGAGAAATATGTGGGGGAACCGAGCAAGACTCCATCGGCCGCAGCCATCTTCTCTATGCAGCTGTTGATAATGTCGCCTTCAAAGACGCATCTTCCATTTTTCTTCTCGTGGCACTGGAAGCAGGCGATACATCCCATGAGGGGGCCTTTGAGGTGGACCAGCTCCGTATCTATGCCCCCCCGTCTTAAGCTCACTCAGCGCCTGACCAAGAAGTATCGATGTATTCCCATCCTTATGGGGGCTGCCGTTAAAGGCTACTACATTCATAACTTTATCTCCGACATTAACACTAGTCTGCTACCAATAAGAAACCTTTCTCAGGGAAATATGACCAGTTTTTGTTGATTATACGCTTATGGAACTGATTATTTAAATGTGGGCACGTGGTAGTCATGGCACGGTCAAGCTTCGCGAAGATGCCGGCATAAATTGGAGGGGTTTTACAGCCCACCATGAGCCCGCTTCAACCAAAATGTAGAAATATCTTAATTTAGGTAATGGCTCTCTGGATGGGTTTTGCCCTTCTATAAGTCTCGCCTCGGCCCGGGCGCTCCAAGGCCAAGGGATTCTCTTATCGAGGGCTCGGGCCAGGTCTTTCCCATATGGGTGTATGTTTTAATTATGAATGAATCGAAGTTCCCATATCGTTTTCTGAAGAAAGCGCTGATCAGAAGAGATATTTTTGTCTTGGAAACTCCCCCAAAATAAGGAAGATCTAAGGGCGTAGTCCCACAACTTCCCAGGCATAGGTAGGTCGTTTCGGATCAATCCTTACTATACGCTTAAGTCTTAGTAAGATATCTAACCTATCGCTAGGGATGGGTTCCCTCCTACCATTCCAATCTCTGCTCTAGCGATCTATCCTTCTGAGAACAACGGCGAGATCAGGCCCGTGATACCTCTGGATGGCATGGTCCAGGCAGGAAGGGTCCATAAAAGTTGGCACAAGAGTTGAGTTTAATAAACGGAGTTAAAAATGCCTTCTGCCCCAGTGCCCATAACCGGCCGGGGACCGAGGCCTAAGGAAAATCATACCGTTATCATTCGATATCTGGCTGACCCAAGTCCGATGCTCTCGGCATACTCCAGCAGGTGAGGGCCCTGGGTGTACTCCCATACGCCCTTGAACTTGTCCTCTCCGGGATTTTTGTTCTTCTGCAGGAGGGCGTTTCCCAGGCCCTGCGACCCATTGACTAGGTCAAGGCTGGCACTGTCTATGGCCACAGGGTCCTTGGAAGCCATAATCCCAAGGTCGGGTACTATAGAAAGGTCGGTCCAGGGGATGCAGTCACAGTCGGGAACGATATTCAGTAGGAAATTGAAGTACCCGACCCGCTCCGGCTTATCCTTCACTGCCCCATAAGCGTATTCGGCCATTCTCTCCAGGAAGGGGGGTATCTGGACGCTCCACTCCATGTCAAGGGCGTGGGCTGGGCAGAGTCTAAGGCACTCACCGCATCCCCGGCAGGCGTTGTAATCGATGTGAGATATCTTGGTCTCCACGGTGATCGCCGACCTTGGACAAGCTTCCTCGCACTTACCGCAGCCCAGGCACAGCTCCTGCTTAAAGATTGGCCGGGTGGAGTGTTGCTCCGCCTTTCCCTCAGCCGGAGCGCAGCCCATGCCCAGGTTCTTTATGGCGCCTCCAAATCCCGAGAGGAGATGGCCCTTGAAGTGGGAGACGACTATCATGCTGTCGGCCTCCAGGATCCCTCCGGCGATCTTGACGGCTTGGAAGTGGTTCTTATCGATGACAACATCGGAGTAGTTCTCGCCCTTAAGGCCATCAGATATGAACACCGGGGCCCCCAGGACCGAGGAAGTAAAGCCGTGACTTACAGCCGTTGCCAGGTGATCCACGGAGTTTCCCCTGCCCCCTCCGTAGAGGGTATTGGTGTCGGTAACAAAGGGCTTGGCCCCACAAGCTTTCACCTTATCTATAATCTGGCGAACGTAGACCGGGCTTACGTAGGCATCCGAACCTATCTCGCCGAAGTGAACTTTTATAGCTGTAAGGTCTCCCGCCATCACCACATCGGCCAGGTCCGCGGCATCAAAGAGCTTCTGGATCTTGGTGATCCGGTTCTCCTCAAAGCTTCGTGCCCTGGCGCTTGCAAAGTAGACTGGGATATCCATCGTTCCCACCACAGGTCTTATATCATCCAGCCCTAGTGAGTTAAAGAAGTATCGTTCCAGTTTATTTTGGAATGTCACCTTAAAACTGAACTCAAGTCAACCCTCTTTGCCTTTGCATCTTTGTGTTGAATATCAATTGCCACTTATGAGCAAACTACAGAGGACGAGGGCGCAGGAATCTTCATTTATCCCCGCCCGGATCGCCCTTGCGCACTCATCCAGGGCCCTCTTAAGCTCCGCTATCTGTACGGGCTTCGAGATGTAGCCATACTATACCCATCTCCATGCACTTCTCCTTGCTGGCGCCAATTAGATGACATATGGTCACCCTAACATTGACATTTTTACCCTTGTGGTTTATAGCGCTCAAGGTGACATCTCTCGATCGGCCATCAGCAGGAGTATTTTTGATGGTATCTTTGAGCTCGGTCACGGGCAGGCCTATGTCACGATGAAGAACTCGTTCCTAGGACCGCATCGGGCCTAAGCCCCCACATATCCTCAACCTCCTTATTCCAGACCAGGACCTTGTCGCCCGAGCCCAAGATGGCCACGCCCCTATGAATGCCAGAAATGATAGATTCGAGGTATGAGTTGATCGAGGTGAGCTCATTGGCCCTATGCCTGGCGATCTCCAAGGCCTACCTCAGCATCTCCGAAGCCAACCTAAGCGCCTCTGAGATCATCATCTGGTCCTCGAGGCTCAAGTTTCTGCCATTCTTCTGCTCATCAGCGATCTTTTAAGCATCCGGGATACGTCTACCAGCTCTTCCGAGGTACTTTTAATATCAGCGATATAGAATTTAGCCCTAGATGATCCCTTTTTAGTCTCCTCCGTATGGTTATTAAAAATTTCTACCTCCACGTACGCGTAGATGACTTATCCACTACCAACTCCCTAGGGAGATATACTCCCTTTGGGATCTGTTAGCTTGAATAAAAAGAGACCTTTTGCGTGGTACAACTTTGGGAGGCGGGTCTTGGAGGAACCTGATTTGGAAGACCTCTTGGGGAAGATAGTGTTCTCAGAGGTAGAGATAGATATGGTGCTTTTTGAGCTTGATCAATTAAGGTCCATCACCAGTACCAGCACCGATAAGTACCTGACGAGAGTCCTATCAAGCGTAGGGGACGATGGCAGATCAGCCTTCCTCAAAGGATTTCTGGCAGGTGCATTCCTGGCCAGTCAGGATTGAGCCGCGCACGGATGTGGCTTCCAACCCTAAAAATCCAATGGATGGTCCAAAAAAAAGCAGGCCATAAGGGCTCAGCGAGCCATATATATCAGTATTTTTAAATATCTCGCTGTTAGAGTTATTTTTGGAGCGATGACTCTGATATACCCAACCAGAGGTCAAAGTGCAGAAGATCTTAATCTTATGCCCCATGATTCCAGGACTCCAAGAGCCTTCGATGCAGAGCTTCAAGAGGATCCAACCGATCCAGAGGATAGAAAAAAGATTTCCTGTCCTTTTAGAGCTAGTTCTGACACTATCGAGTCAAGGACTGATACCGAAGAAGCCATAAAACTCAAGGCTGATTTCCTAGCTACCGCCAGCCACGACCTCCGAGCCCACGTGAACTCCATAATCAGCCTCACTGGCTTTCTTCTGGATGGAAAGCTAATGCCAGAGCAGAGGGAGTACGTCGAGGCCATAGGGAGCAGTGCCGATGCTCTCCTGGCCATGGTTAACGATATCCTGGATCTGTCCAAGGCCCAGGGCAGGATAGAGGCCGAAAGCACACCCTTTTCCCTGAGGTCTGTCGTAGAGGCGGCCATGGATATCGTTGCCCCTAAGGCAACTGCCAAAGATCTCAACCTGGCGTATGCTCCTTTAGGGGAGCGCGCTGATACTCTCTGCGGAGATCGTTTCAAGATCTACAGGGTTCTGGTCAACCTTCTGGACAACGCCGTCAAGTTCACCTGGAAAGGGGACGTGGTGGTCTCGACCCTGGTCACCAAGCTCAAAAGCAATGCTCTGAATGTTCATTTTTCGGTCAGTGACACTGGGATTGGTATCCCCCCTGATAGGCTGGACAGGCTCTTTTTGCCCTTCTCCCAGGTGGAAACCTCTACCACCAGGAAGTACGGGGGGACAGGCCTTGGCCTGGCAATAAGCAAGCGCCTGGTAGAGCTCATGGGTGGAAAGATCTGGGCCCAGTCCACTCCAGGAAAGGGCTCTGTATTTCACTTCACCATCTGCGCCGATGAACCTAATGATTGTGGAAATCCTCGGAGCAAGGAGATAATACCCGAGCTGTCCGGGCGCAGGCTTCTCTTCATAAGCAGGAACAAGACTACAGGCATGATGCTCCAGGGCCTGACTCGCTCCTGGGGGATGACCACGAAGGCGATGCCTGATGCTCAGACAGCTTTAAAAATCGTCATGAGCGGAGATGCCTTCGATGTGGTCGTAGTGGATCTCGCAGAAGGGGAAGAAGTGACTGAAGAGATACAGAGGGAGATGGGATCCCCGGTGATTGCCCTGATCTCCCTAGGCCTTCATCCCCAAAGCAAGGTCTTCTCCGCAGTCCTTACCAAACCCCTGAAGGCCAATAGGCTCCAAGATGCACTGGTAGAAGCTTTACAAGGTGATTCAAGGGATCCACGTCCCCTCAGGGTCCTCCTTGCCGATGATAACCAGGTAAACCAGAAGGTCACCAGCCTCATGCTCAAGCGCCTGGGATACTCTGCCGACCTGGCATCCAATGGATCGGAGGTTCTAATGGCCCTGGAGAAACAGCATTATGATCTCGTCCTCATGGATGTGCAGATGCCCGAGATGGATGGCATGGATGCAGCCAAGGCCATAAGAAAGCGCTGGCCTTCGGCAAACCAGCCCTACGTAGTGGCCATGACGAGTTATACGGGGGATGAAGACAAAAAGAGGTGCCTGTACGCCGGCATGGATGACTACTTGAGCAAACCCATAAGGATCATTGATCTCTCCAGGGTTTTAAGGCAGGCCGGCAGCAGGAGGGGCGCGTCTTAATGCACTTTTGAGTTTGATGGGCGGCTTTTGGCTAATCTGCTCGTTTTTTGAATAACTACCTTAAACAATCCTATGGAGGAGATTACATCTTAATAAACAATGCTAATATATCCAGCATATGCATAGATTTATTTGAACTGTTATCCTATTGTTTATGCGATGGCCTGTACTGCCGAGGGCATGATCGATACTGGACTCAAGAGGGCGTGGAATGAGGACGGCCTTTCTTATAGATGATAACTTAGGACTCTATGCCGTAGCTGACGGCATAGGCGGCCTGGATTGGGGAGCCTTTGCATCCGAGATGGCCCTAGGTCGCATCCAAAGGCTCCTGGCGGATAAAGTTCCCACCCCCATGGGGCTTCGAGGAGAGGATAAAGAGGGCGATAAGGGCCTCAAACGATCTTTTGAGGAGGATATGGGGGGATCTATATTAGTACCACCCCGGTCCTAGCCCTAATCAGAGACTGCACAGCCTACATTGCCAATCTGGGCGACAGCCTGACGTACCTCTTCAGGAAAGGAAAGCTGGGGGAGTCTCACCGAAGACGATAACGTGGCTGCCAAGCTCCTTGCACCGGGTGCTTTAACCCAAAATGAGGAGAGGTTCCATCCCACCAGGAACGAGCTCACGGCCTACGTGGTCCTGGTGGACATCAGACCCATGGCCAGGTCCCTGAAGCTAGAGATAAAATCCTCCTGTGCAGCGGCGGCCTCAGGTCGGACGTAGATGATGAGGAGATGACCCATGTTATCAGGGAGAAAGCCCATCTAGGAGCTGCCATGATCGACCTTCTGAGCAGAGCTAATGCTGCAAGCGGAGAGGATAACGTGACAGCCGTGATCATCGGCTGTTCAGATTCAGATTAGGCTTCCTATGAGGCCTGCCTGCATGGTGCTGGGCAGGACCAAAGCAGTGCTAGCTTACCAAACCCCCTATATAGCGAGCTAGAGCGTTGGAGGCATTTCGGGGATTGGGTTAATCTATGCACTTCAGGGACCCAGCCAGGCCTGTCAGTATGAGGATACAGGCCACCAGGGATAAGAGGCTCCCCTGAAAGAGCGCCACAAAGAAGTTCACCGCCGCTGCAAGAAGGAAGGCCCACAGCACCCAGCTCATGCCCTTCAACTGACCTATGAAGTTATTTAGCTGATCTTTTTTAGTAGGCTTCTTAGGTTTCCTGCCCCCATACCTCAACTTCTCCATGGAAGGGCCTTCGAGGGCCAGAGATAAATGCCCTTTGCCTCGGAACGGCCCTGAAGCGAATTGAAGATGCACGAAATTACTGCAAGTCCAAGATACGGTCGCAGTTCAGCCTTAAGATTTGAGTATTCTAGCTGACCTAATCGTGGTTATTTCTGTTCTTGTGGATCCATCCAAGATCGTAACCATATTTAGAGTCATATCTCCTAAATAATTAGGATGCAGGTGCCAATCTAATGGCTACGCGTGAAACGCTTAAAATTTTCCCGACTGCCAATGACGACGAAGTTGGAATATCCCGCGCATTAGGCCCAGCAGGATGTGAGCAAGGGCAGTGTGTGGCTAAGGACGAGGGTGATAAGTCATATCTTTGCTCAGATCTAAACCAATTACAGACTCGCGTGTTCAAAGGATTGCCACTGCTTGTGGTATCCTAGCGCTTTTACTAGTGGGGATGACTCAGGCATCCGGGGCAGACGACTTGATGGATAAGCTGAGCGAGATACCAGGGTTCAGCGTAATCTAGGTGAATGATACGGCCTGGGTGTTTGTGATCGATGCGAGTGGCTGCTGCTCAAACAGGACGTTTATCAACGATTTCACATGCGGTGATGGCATCGGCTGTTGCTGTGTCCATACGGAAACCCCACCATTTTCGTGCATAATAGGCGGCAATAATTATTGCCCGGGTAATTGTAGAAACTGCCAGTGTTTTAGATCTGGTCGCAACCCATACGTGTCTAGCTGCTGATGATACCAATAAGCAAAGGAGAACGAATCAGGATACACCACCTGGCTCTGATAGTAACTCTGCTTCTCGTGTTCGTGGCGAGTGGATCGGGGAGCTGCTCAGAAGGCGATCTGCGGGATCAGATAACGACATACCCGATGGCGGTACAATCCATGTCCCCGTGGGAGCATATAGCGAAAACACCGTTATAAACAAGAACCTGACTTTGGTTGGAACCGGTATAGGAAAGACCATTGTAGATGGAATGGGTAAAGGTTCAGTCTTTGCGATAACTACTAATGGAAACAAGAAAGTAAGCGTGACTTTTAAGGATATGACCATTAGGAATGGCAAAGCACGGTATGGCGCTGGTATAGATTGCATATTCAATACGAGCATATCAATATATAATTGTAAACTTGTAGATAATAATGCGTCCAGCGACGGCGGTGCAATCGAGCTGTCTGCGGATACGGATGCTATTATAAGCGGCTGCGAAATCTCCAATAATACCGCTAGCGTGGGCTGTGGAATAAATGGCTTCAGCAAGGGCCTGAATATTAGTCGCACCAAGACAGTCAATAATAGAGCACGATACGATGGCGGTGGAATGTATTACTACGGGGATGGTTGTTCCATTGCCGACTGCAACATAGATAGCAATATCGCAGAGATAGGTGATGCTATTGATAATTGGGGTCATATGGAGATAGAAGCTAGCCACATAACCAACAATTATGCAACTAAGTTTGCGGGCGGTATTTGTAACGGGATAGGTGGACTTTGTAACGAGCGCTTTTGTTTCACCGGTGAGGATGAGGGTTGCAACGGCGATGAACGCAGGGCGGAAACGTTACGCAAAGCAGGGGC
>DAXJ01000079.1:0-157 GCA_002506335.1 Methanosaeta sp. UBA114 | reverse complement strand
GGTGGAGGAAAATACCGCTGAACAAGGCAGCGCCATCTACAACGAAGGTAGCCTAACCCTGATAGGTGGCGAGATGCTGGATAATAGAGCCTCGATGGGAGGAAGTATCTGGAACGTCAAAAATATGACCCTAGTAGGTGTCAAGCTTGTTGAGTGT
>DAXJ01000063.1:22424-22767 GCA_002506335.1 Methanosaeta sp. UBA114 | reverse complement strand
GCCCATGGTATGGGCATGGAGGTGGCCAAAAGCCCAGCTGACCTGATCTCCGAGGTCCCGTGGTCTTTATAAACCACTTGGATAGCAACGCCGTCGGGGGATGTCATGGAGATTGAGGAAGGGCTCTTCAAGGGCGATTGAAATGGAAAGTTGATTGTGTGGTACCACCACCGATCATTTTCATTCGGTGAAGGGTTTCTAGGAGGCCATCAGCTCCCAAGGAGGCACCTATCTAGAGAGCCCTGTTTTAGGATGCATCGTTCCTGCAACCCAGGGAGCTCTCACAGTTCTTGTCAGCGGCGACAAAGCCGGATATGAAATGGCCAGTCCTTTCCTGGAAAAG
>DAXJ01000063.1:16332-22135 GCA_002506335.1 Methanosaeta sp. UBA114 | reverse complement strand
TGGGCAAGGTAATCTTCTATCTGGAGCAGCCAACCCCGGCCGCCAAGATGAAGCTGATCAATAACCTAGCTCTGAGAACCTTCATGGCGATCATGGCCGAGATCACGACATTCGGCAGTGCTGTGGGGCGGGATAAGGCCAAGGCCCTGGATACACTGGCGGTGGGTGGAGAAACTCCGGAGTTCTCAACGCCAAAAAAGAGTAACTTGACAAGGATGATTTTTCTGCACAGTTCCAGTCTGCGCTGATATACAAGGACCTCCACTATCTGGAGGACCTGGCCATTGGTCTCAAGAGACCATTATTCACGGAATCGACGGTGAAGGAGATTCACGGCATAGACCTTATCCCAGGGGAGAGGAGAAGCTCGGCTTCTCGGCCTTATATAAGGTCTTGAAGGATTATTGAGCCCTCCGGTTTTTATCTCTGAAACTTTTAAATATTTATCTTGAAGGAAGATCAGAGTTAGGCAGGCATGGACCCCTGCCTAATTATAGGAGAAGCTCTGTAAATATCACCGATGTCAGAGCACCTGGTGGAGATGGCCAAGGCCCTGGTGGGGATTAAAGATGGAAAGATCGATGTTTTAACCGATCCTCAAATCAAACACTGCCCTCTCAGGAAGGATATCTACGGCTTTGAAGAGGAGAGCCGGGAGACCATACGAAAATCCCTGCAAGAGCACATCCGGGATCTGGGGATGTATGGCCCGGCGCGTATCCTGGAGCTGGAAGAAAAGCCCGTGAGCTTTGGAGCCTCAGAGATACTGACCGATGCCATGGCCGAAGGCCTGGTGGATGCCGCTGTCGTGGTCTGCGAGGGAGCTGGAAGTGTGGTGGTGAAGAGGCATGAGGTTCTTCAGGCTGTGGGTGCTCATATGGTGGGCCTTCTCAGGACGGAGTGCATACCCGAGGTTCGGACGGGTTTGGTGGAGCGGGGATGCCTGCTTCTGGATGAGAGTGATAAGCTAAAAGAGCAGTGCGTCATTGATCAGGTCGCGGGTTATCAGAAGGCCCTTCAGTCTGGATTCAGGAAGATTGCGGTAACTGTTGCGGGTGGAAGGGATTTCGAGATCAAAAAGCTCAGGGAGCTTGGTGAGGCCTCGGGGATAAAGCCCCTCATCCTTGCAGTCCACACCACAGGCATAACCTTTGAGCAGGCTGATGTTCTGGCAGATTGCTGCGACCTGGTCTGGTCCTGTGCCTCTAAGGCCGTAAGGGATGTTGTAGGCAAAAGATCCAGTATGCAGATAGGTATCGCTATTCCTGTCTTTGCCCTCACCAGGGAGGGGAAGCGTCTGATCCTCAACCGCGCCCTTCAATTCAAGGATCAGCTCGTCATCCACCGGGGTCGTCTGACTTATGCGCCTGAGGGGAAGCAACCTGAACCCTTGATCTAATATTTATGCGGCTTTCTGTCTCAAACCTTATGCTTACGGCCATGTGGGCATATGTAAAGGCACATGCTGCAGACCGCCCTGCCCGTCTTTTTCTCCATTTCCTTCATGTACTCCTGACATTTGATGGCATTGTATCTGGCCTCCCTGGGCTCACTTTCAACAAAAGCCCTTCCTGTGAAGGCCGATGCCGGACAGACTTTGATGCATTCCTGGCACTCGCCGCACTTCTGATCCATGAGCTCTTCCGTGGCCTTCAGAGG
Organism: Methanosaeta sp. UBA114; assembly: GCA_002506335.1. Taxonomy (GTDB): domain Archaea; phylum Halobacteriota; class Methanosarcinia; order Methanotrichales; family Methanotrichaceae; genus UBA114. Next base: position 20,476 of record DAXJ01000063.1, on the reverse strand, counting down.
GGCATCGGTGAGAACGGTGGCAAAACGAACCCTGGGGCCTGCTTTAGTAGTGATCAGAAGGCAGCTCTTCCCTATCCATCCCAGGCCTACCAGGCGGGCAGCAATCTTATGGGAAAATCCCGCACAGATCTTCTCATCGTTCACTCTCTGGGAAGCGAGTATAGGATAGGCTCTGTATCCCGCACGTTCCAGCTCCCTGCTTAGGCGAAGGGCGATGGCATCCAGCTGATCATTGACGACGTCATAGGCGTGATGCTTGTAAGCCACGGATACTGCTCTATCCGCCCTCCTGGGAAGCTGGTCCACAATGGAGTCCAGAAGGATGATGCCTAAGGATATCGCTCTTGGGTAGCTTGCCACTTCGGGGCCGCCCTGGGCTTCTACGGCCTTCATGGCAGGAATTGCGTGGGCGGTAATATTTCCGCTTTTGAATTAAGGGCTTTCGCTCGGTAAGCCCATAGGCCTTCAAAGGAATCTATGTTAAATTAATAATTTGGCCATGAAACCCCGGTGGGTGCTTCCCTGGATCCCCCGGATGTTCCACCCTTTGGAAGGAATCCCTTTTACAGCCGGTCCTTATTTTATTTTTCGTCGGGTACTGCTTCAACCCACTCCCTCTTCACCCAAGACTGCAGTGTACTATCAGGGGTGTTCTTTAAGTTCTTAACGTTTCCTGCTTTGAAGCGCTGGGGATAGGAAGGCGACCCATAATTGAAGTCTTTGGTCAGTTTATATTTCACCCCTTCACCTACTTGAAACGGTTTAAAGGGTGACTATCCACCACCCATGAGGTCTTAGGGGGATTAACAAATCACTTTTACCTCTTATGAACCTTATAAATAGTAATGTTCTCTGTCTGGAAATATCACTTTCGCCCCGCCACCATCCCGTTAATCTACTAGATCCCTCTAATAAAAGACCGTGATAAAGGACAAGGAGGCTTACCTCAAAAAGCTCACTGCCAGCTTTAATGTCCCCTCTGTGGAGGTTGGCAAAGAGCTGGACGGATCGACCCCTCCATCGGTCTTCGTGGGTAGCTGGAACTATCCCAAGGTCTACGCCGGACCCATGATAGCTCCTGTGCACGGTGATACTGCAGTCATGGATATGCCCGAGGCTTGGATTCCAGGCAGAAAGACCCAGGAAGAGATCATAGGATACCGACTGCGGTTGGTCAGGGGCAAGAGGCCCATTGAGGTCACCGATCTCCACAACTCCTTTGTAGAGAAGCTTCAAGATATATCCCTGGCCTCAAGCTCCATAGAGAGCGAGGCCGAGTTTGGCCATGCACCCAAAGGTGTGACCTTCAGCGACGATCATGCGCCCTTTGGACCCAGCGCGGACATAGAGAGATTTGAGGTGGGCAATGTCCGGTGGGATCAATCTCTGGAGAAGGCTTATTATGACGGTGATCTCAAGGCAGCCGATGCGGTCATGGATCTTCACAGCAAAGGACTGCCCTTTTCCAGCATTCAGAAATCCTTCTCTGTGGGAGCCCTAGGGACCGAGAAGAGGAGGCGCCTTGTTCCTACTAGGTGGTCCATCACCGCCTGCGACAGCACCATAGGCAGTCGACTTCTGAAGGAGGTCAGACAGTACGAGCCCATTGAGACCTTCAGGGTTCATGAGTTTTCAAGCCTCAGCAATTACTATGCCGTGATAACGACTCCCACCGCCTGGCAATATGAGTGGATTGAGGCCTTTCTCCACGTCCTGGGACGGGAGGAGCTCTTATTTTCCGATTGTGAGACTAATTCTGGGAAGAAAGGCTACTCAAGTGTTGGTGGATGCTACTACTCTTGCAAGATGGCAGTCTTAGAGGCCCTAGCCAGGGAGAAAAGGCAGGCCGGGGCGATTGTGCTCAGGGAAGCATATAGAGGATATGTGCCCCTTGGGGTCTTCAACGTAAGGGAGAATGTCAGGGCTGCTATGGCTGAAAAGGCAATCGAGTTCGAGGGCATCAAAGAGGCCATGGGTCATGTTTCTTCCAGGCTGAAACTTTCATCTTCCAGATTTGTTAAGGAGAGCGATCTGCTGGAGGATGTTTTGAAGGGCAGACAGACTACTTTGAGTTGCTTTGCTTGAGTTGCCATGCTGCGTAGCCACGTTGTGGCGCTGTGTCCATAATAATGCTTCCATTAAGATATTCCGTTTATCAAAGCACTGATTATTAGGGTATATAGGATGAATAACCTCACGGTTTCAGAGATCATACCTTCGATAGAAGAAGCTCTAACTGTTTCACCAAAGGTTCGTTTGATAGCGGAGAAATAGGCTTCGATTATCCATCGTCGTCCAGACCGATGCATCTGGCATCAACCGTTATAGCCCATCTTCTTGAATTCCAGAACAGCATTCGATCTCGGTGATGGCTCTTCAATCATAATAGCATTTTCTCTTGTCTTTAATCCCCAGACAATCTACTCCTTTCTCTTTAATGAAGGCAAACGCGTCATTCATATAGTAGCCGCCACACATCAAGTCGTCTTTTATATTAATATTTTTAGCAAATGGCGTAGAATCCCATTATAGGCCATTCTTTCTTCTGTAGCTTCAATGGATAGCAGTTTCTTTGGTTTGATATCATCTGCCACATGAACCTTCAACCGGCCTCTGCTCACAATTCATGTTCCTCGTTCATCCACTCCCCTCGATCTGCGGTTCTCATACTCGTTGAACCAACCGCTACAACGACCTCCTCACCAGGAATCAGTATCTTTAACCCTAACTTAGCGATACGTCTGTGAAGTGTAGTTGCCAGTCTCTAATGCAATCCGAATCGAGATGGAGTTCGCCCCTGCGTAAGAACTGAGCGCTAACCTCTTTCCAATTTCGATTATCGGCGTAATTAATCTCCTAATATTAACGTCAGTGTTATATAAGCTTATGCGGCAAAGGAGCTAACGGCAGCAAAAGCCCTTTCTAGAACATGAACTACCTAAGGGAAAGTCATAAGTATCTTCCTGGATAATTATTATCTGTTCTCGTCTTATTGGAGGATCGACAATGCCTGACCTACTATATTTGGCCATAGTATTCTTTATCCTAGCGATAGTAGCAGCAGTGGTAGGAATGCAAGGAGTTGCAGGAATGTCTATGGAGGCAGCAAGATGGTTAGTGATTGCCTTCATAGTGTTGGCGATAATATCGTTGCTATTGTAGCTTCGATATTCAACCTTTTTAACCATTGCATAAGTGTTAAACATCTCTTTTTTAGCTTCGGCAGACTCGAAAATACTTTCAGCTGTTTTAGAATGCTTTTTATTTGGTTCCTTCGATCGTTACAAGCTGGAGAAGATTAGACGAGTCCGAGGCAAATGCCCAGACGAATTAGATCTTCTTTGGAAGGCCAAGGGTCCCGGGAGGATTTGATAGAGATGATCCTGAGTCATCTGTATAAGTATAGGGAAAAGAGGGATTTCGAGGTAACACCTGAGCCACAAGGTGTCGAAGCCGAGTTGAGGGACTCTATCTTCGTGGTGCAGAAGCACGGCGCGAGGAGCCTGCATTATGACCTTCGATTTGAGGTAAAAGGCGTTTTCAGATCCTGGTCTGTGCCCAAAGGGCCATCCATGGACCCTGGGATAAAGAGACTTGCCCATGAGACGAAGGATCATCCATTAGCCTACGCCTCTTTTGAAGGTTCCATCCCGAAGGGTCATTACGGAGCAGGCCTTGGAATTATCTGGGACACTGGGCATTACAGGAACATCACGAAGAAGGACGATAAGTATGTGAGCAGGGAGGATGCCCTAAAGAATGGTCATGTCCCCTTCGTCCTGGAGGGAAAGGCGCTGAAAGGGGGTTTTGCCCTCACACGGACTTCCAGGGGCGGGATCCTGGTAAAGACAAGGGGGGGTGACGAGGCCATAGAGGGCGTGAGCTTGGAAGAAGAGGCAAGAGGGCACCTGAGCCGGCCTTTAGCGGTCTTAACGCTGATGAGGTGGCTGCCATGGCTAAGGCCAAGGTTTCCAAGGAAGTTGATTAGTTGCCCTCCAAGATGATCACAGTAGAATGCTTAGAGATCAAGCTTGCCCACACTGAGAAGGTCCTCTTCCCTGATGATGGCATAACCAAGGGAGGTCTCTCATTGATTACTACCGGGATGTCTCTAAAGCGATGCTTCCCCGCGCGGAGGGCAGGC
>DAXJ01000063.1:14994-16060 GCA_002506335.1 Methanosaeta sp. UBA114 | reverse complement strand
CCCCTGAATATGCAGAGGTTTCCAAATGGCATAGATCGCCAGGGCCTCATGCAGCAACCGATAGCCAACTACTTCCCAAGGTGGGTAAACAGGATCACCCTGGAAAAGAAAGCGGTCGGATCCATCACCTACGTTGTCTGCGATAATGCCGCCATCCTCGTCTACCTGGCTTGCTTAAACCCATACATCTGGCGCTCCCGGGCCGAAAAGCTGAATTGCACAGACAAGATGCTTTTGGACCTGGACCCTTCCGAGGGTTCCCACCAGGCTAGGTCGGGGTCTTTGGAGCTCAAGGCCATTCTTGAGGGTCTGGGGCTACATCCCTTCGTCATGACCAGGGGGACACTCCAGGGGGCTCCACGTGGCAGTCCCCTTGGACAGTAGGGACGGTTTCAAAGAGGTTAGGAGCTTTGCCAGGGATGCAGCTGAGCTTCTGGTAAGGAGGTGCTCGGATCTTGCCACCACTGTCCAGCACTAGGATGAGCGCCAGAACAAACTCTTTGTGGATACTATCAGGAGCTTCTACGGCCAGACCTCCGTAGCTCCCTACGCCATCAGGGCCAGGAGGGGCACCCCCATGGCCGCTCCCTTGGAGTGGGAAGATTTGAATGACAAGGATATCGATGCCCAATATTACAGAAGAGATACAACCCTCTAGAGCCTGGAAAGGAGAGCTGATCCATGGAGGGATTTCTTAAGAAGAGCCGTATCCCTGCAAGCTTCTCAAAGAAGGCTTGGAGACATGCTCAAATCTAAGATCGATTAGATAGTAAACAGTAGTGCTCAGTGCTTAGACCGATGTTCTTGGGTCTGCACTGAGCAAGTCTACTTATCCTCGGCACTGTTAGCTTCGTCAGGCCCAGCATATGGATATTGAGCCGGACCTCCTGAGCCTGACTTGTCCTTGGTCTTATCTTTCTATCAGGCCCTTCTCTCTGCTTCACCGGCTCCCCTTTCGCTGGCAGCAGCGGTGCCCGGTGAGGCCGATCTGGAGGATCTTGACCTGATCTCTGGGTTGATCCCCTGAGCTTTCTTGCCTTGCTCTATGAGCTCCCTGACCCTCTGG
>DAXJ01000063.1:14422-14719 GCA_002506335.1 Methanosaeta sp. UBA114 | reverse complement strand
TGTGGCCGATCTCCTCGTAGAACTCCCTGCCGTGAGTGGCAGCGGTTCTCGCGCCTCCCCTCCTCCCCGCTTCCTGGACGGTCATGCTGCCCTTGTTCTCACTGCGGCCCCTTTCCTCAGCAGAACCTCTCCTCTCTTCAGCCATTATCGTAACCTCCTATAGTCTTTAAATTTAAATAAGGGAGGATTTACCTCCTAGATTCTTCTTCACTCGATCCACTGGATCTGGGCTTGGACCCGGTGGTCTCTTCACCCTCGTTCTTCTTGCCCTCCTCTATGAGCTCCCTGACCCTCTGG
>DAXJ01000063.1:554-14169 GCA_002506335.1 Methanosaeta sp. UBA114 | reverse complement strand
CCCTGACCCTCTGGCCGCCCTTGTGACCGATCTCCTCATAAAACTCGTGGGAGTGGGTTTCAGCGGTTCTCTCTCCGCCCAGGTGGCCAGCCTCGGCCACGGTCATGTTGCCCTTGTTCTCCTTTTCGTTCTCCCTACCTTCAGTTCTCTTCTCTTCAGCCATTTTTTAATCAACTCCTAATATAGTAACCTTTAATGTCTTTAGCGCCTTTACTCTCTTCTTAGTCTGGACATCTGAGACCTTAGCCACCTGCGTCAGTCTCCTTCCAGTTACAATGCTATGCAAGCTCAGGCGTTCTTTGTTTGAGCCACCGATGTAACAGAGCCCATACTTACTTAGGATGTTTAACTAGGGACCCTCTGTTGAATTCAAGGCTTCTGGTGCCTCCTTGTGCCCTTCGGGTATCTCCCTTGCTGAACTGTAGCATATGGAGTTGCCTTCTGTTGAACCTTATTGGAGTTCAGTAGTGCAACATCTTATCTGTAGGACTCTTAGCACCGATTATATCAGCAGCAAGTACCCATGAGTCGACACAGTGACTATCAAAGCTATTCTTGCTCTTACTCGAAGTCTTCTTGAGTCCGTACTCCTCGCGCAGTTCAGCGGTCTCAAATCCATGCTTCAAGTGTAACCTGAGACCTATATCTCGAATCTCCTGGTAGCACCAACATTTACCTACTTCCAGAGGACTGAAGTTTACGTTCCATCTGCGAGCGTGTCTCTTGGTAGAAGCCTTGACATCCTCAATAACCACATCGGTTATCGGCAGAATTCCATTCAGCCCTCGGATGATTCGAAGTACCTGGCCCAATCTAGCTATGGTCGAAGGAGGCAAGAATTTCCTGCCATGTAGCCTATTATCAAAGCGAGCTGGTCTTCTCCAGCAGTTCCTGGACCTCCTGGCTCTTCTCATGGTCATTCTAGTCTCAACAGCATCCTTGACCCAAGTTACAGCTTCGATCATTCCGTTCAAAACTACTTTACTGTCTGGATTCCTCTGAGCTTTCTCTCTCGCTGGACCTAGATCTAGACTTTGTAGTTTCGCCGATCTCAGGTCCCTTGCCATCTTCCTTCTCCATCTCCTTTCCTTCCTGGACCAGCTCTCTGACCCTCTGGCCACCCAGATGCCCTGCTTCCTCGACGGTCATCTTGCCAGTGCCTCCCTTCTCTCTTGTCCTCCTCTCCGAGGACTCATCCCGTCTTCCTGCCATCTCTCAATCTCCGTTTAATTAATCGGTGATAGTTATCTATGCTCATGGCCCCTCTAACCGCCCTTCTCTCGCCCAGATGGCCTGCCTCTTGGACCTTCATCTTGTCCGTGCCCTCTTCCTCCATTTTGGCCTCCGATGTCCTTCTTCTCTCGGCCGTTTACCTCGCCTTCTGAGCCTTTTACTGCTCAGTGGGCCTGGATCTGGATTTGCTGGACTCTGGCCCGCCGGTCTGACTTCCAGCGCCACCCTCTTGCTGTTCTACCTTTTTTCCTTCCTGGATGAGCTCCCTGACCCTCTGGCCGCCTATCTCTCCGCCCTTGTGGCCGATCTCTTCGTAGAACTCGCGGGGGTGGGTCTCAGCAGTCCTGGTACCGCCCAGGTGGCCGGCCTCAGCCACGGTCATATTCCCCCTGTTCTCCTTGGATCGGGATGACTCCTCCGCGTCGCGGATCATATCATCGGACCTCCTCTCCGTTCTCCTCTCTCCAGCCATTTTACCAACTCCTCAAGTTTCAGTTTGATCTCTGTCTACGTTAATGGCATCTCAAATCGCCCAGACTTTGGGGAGCGTTGCCATCGAAGGATCAAGGCATATTGCATAAATCGAAACCAATATCTGCCTCCGATGAAAGGTCTAACCCTTACCAGTCTATCAGTCAGTGGTATTCTATCTTTTACTAACGCCCCACATCATTCTTAATTTTTTGAATATTTATGTTTTGCGCTGAAGTGGCTTAAATACAATTGATGAATTTGTCGAGATCATGAAGCCAATGGTGTTTGAATCCCCTCGCCTAACTATTTGAAAAATTTTTTAAATCTTCTGAATGCCTGATATATCAAGCTTAATCTCCTAGGTGTTGTAACGCCATCTCTGCCAGAGTTCTCAGAATGTGCTGGACTCACTACCTGGCTAGATAGCATTTCCTATGCCCTTCTTCGCGAGTTGTCAGGGGTTTGAGGGCTACTCCAGATCGTTAAAAGCGAAATTAGACGTACCAATGGATGGAAAGGATATGCTCGTAAGTGTTATTTTTACTTACAGTTATAGGGCCAGCGAGCAGCCCTCGTTGGAGAGTTATCTTTAACAAGAAATGGAGGATGGTAGGTTAGAATGAGGTGGATTTTTTAAGGGTATATCTCTTAGAGGCATCTAATCAATCTTAAAGTCGAGGATCTAAACGTCAAGGGAATGCTACTGCAAGACCCGCCTACCACTGACGGATGCTAGTTTAAAGGTTCTATATATCTGAGGAGTCCTTATTAGGAATCTCCTGTATAACCCTCTCCAGCCTCTCATTGAACTTCTGCTTTACAGCCATTAGGGCCTCATCAGGGTAACCCGCGTTCTTGATGGCCACCTCGAAGTCATCTATGGCCTCTTGGTAGGACTTGAGGTAGACATACATTATCAACAGGTACATGTTACGGGTGTTATTGAGATCCATGACCATTGTTCTCCCGGGCTCGTGACCCTCCAAGGAGCCCTTTCAAAACCCTATGGCTTCCAGTGGGTTAATGTCTTGCAGACCTGCATATAGAACCTTCGGCCGGATCGCTCTCTGCTTTAGGCCTTGAATTCTCCATTTCTAATCGTAATATGGATGCTATCTTCGCCTCAGGTACCGACCATCAACTATAAAAAGCGCTTTAAAAGATCACTTAAAATTCTTTAAGATACATCATAGAACTTGAAACAGAGAGCTTCAGAATAGCGATCCTTAATATAGTGATCTTTAAGAAGAATATCTGAAAACTCCTGTATAAAAATAGCGCTCACCATGCTCTATAGTGCTAATGGCGACACAGAGAGGTTGTAGACGAGGAGGCGCTCCCATGAACTCTTGGGTGCACTCATCCTCTAATGCAATCTCGCCTTAATGGATAGTGGAAACATCAAGTGCTGAAGCTTTAGGTGTTGATAACTAGTGCTTAGCCCTGACGAATCAGGTCCTGACGGCAGTAGCTTTCTCTGACCTCTTGATCTTCCTTACCCTCGCGCCTGCGGATGTGTACTTCTGCATCGGCCCGGGCTTCTTGTAGGTGGCCTCAGCCCTGGTTACCTGACGGACCTGGCCTTTCCTGCCCCTGATCTTAGTCCATTCAATGCTTCCGGTTTTTCCCATGGGATTGAACTTAGTAAAACCCATATTAAAAAGCTTTCGAATAGCTTTGGACCCAATGTCGTGGTAAAACTTTTAATCCCTGGCGATCCACTCTTTGCTGTGAGCCAAGAGGCAAGTCTCCCAAAGCTCCATGCCGGCAAGTCCATAGCTTTGATCTCCCTGGGCATGGGAGCCTACTTCATCTACCTGTATCACGTGGGCTTCCAGGAGGTCATAAGGAGCCTGGCGCACGTAAATCTATCCATCTTCTCCATAGGCATTGCTCTGGCGATCCTAGGGGTCCTCTTCGACGCCCTGGCCTGGCAGAGGATCGCCAGGAAGTTTGACTTCGACGTCTCCATCTGGGATATATTCCTTATATACCTAGCCTGCATCTTCATGAACAACCTCATCCCCTCGGGCAGCTTTTCAGGAGAAACCACCCGTGTTTACTTCTTGGAGAAGCTCTCAGCCGAGTCCAGGATTGATAAGAGCTCAGCCACGGTTGCTGCCACCAGGATCATTACCTCCATCCCATTCATCCTGGGAACGGCCATTGGCCTGATCTACCTGATTTCCTCCGCCGATGTGCCGGTCTGGGCCTTGGCCATATGCTCCAGCATCGCCGGAGTCCTCTTGCTCATCAACATACTCTTCTTGGGGGTATGCTACGCCGACGGCTGGCTGGAAAGGATTGTCGTAGTGGCCATAAACTGGACCGAGAAGCTCCTTAGGATTCACATAAATCGGCAGGTCTGCCTGGGCATAGTCAGACAGTTTCATCAATCCATGATAGCCCTGATAGAGCATAAGCGCAGCCTTTTCATAAGCACCTTCTGGGCCGTGATGGGGTGGCTCTGCATGACCCTGGTGGCCTTCGTGACCTTCCTCTCCATGGGGATTGAGGTGCCCATGAGGGCGGTCTTCGCCGTCTACGCGGTCATGATCTTCCTGCAGATGCTCCCCCTCCTCCTGCCCGGGGGGATTGGAATCGTGGATATTGTCATGATTACCCTCTTCTCCGCTATCGGCGTTCCAACTCATGGTGCCGTCGCCGCGACCATTCTCATGAGGCTGATACAGCTCTGGATGCTGACGGCCCTTGGAGGCATATCGATGATCTACCTGGTGCAGAAGACTAGTCGCATGCCAGCCAAGCCCGCAATGGAGATTCTAGCAAAAAGCTTTTAAGCAGGCGTAGCCAGTGTGATACCGCTGTTCGTGGGACAGTGGGGTAGCCTGGTCTATCCTCGAGGGTTTGGGACTCTTGGACCGCGGTTCGAATCCGCGCTGTCCCATCCGCTTTTATTCATATTGAGATCGTTTCTAAATCCCATAGTAGAGCTTATCCTAAAACCCTCCCTAACATAAGACTGCATGCTAAATTAATAAGCCCTAAATAGGAGTTCTTCAATCTTTCATATCTCGCGGAGATCTTTTTATAGCCCTCTATCCAACTAAAGAATCTCAACGGCATATCTACTTTTGTAAATATCATTATCAAAGTTTCTATGTCTACCCCTCTTTTTCCTTTCGATATTTCTAGGAGTTGATTCTGAAACTACATTAACAAGCTAAAAACAGGACTAAAGGCAGACTTTCGTAAAACATTTAATGCGATTCTATACGCCGTGATAATTGGCTGCCGTTGGTCAGATGTGCCTAGAATCCAGGGAGCTAAATCTACAGTCCACAGACCGCATTTAGAGTTATGTAAATCGGGCACTTTTGATGAAATCTTCAGAGATCTTCGCTCAGTCGGTCATATGAATTAAATAAATTAGGTATTAGTCTTTGCAACTTTGATGCTAAGCCAGATCCTACAAATTGAAAAGGATAAAATCGGATACGATGGTTTTAAAAAGATAAAACGCTTTAAATCAGGCTCGCCATTTAACGGGTTTGGTCTTACGACATCGGCATTTATCGCCCTTGCAAATACAAATGACTCCAGGTTCTATTTTTCTATTATATATGGATTTAAAATAAAATTATCACATGGTGATGCCATAACACAATCTTAAGCTGTTATTGCGGATGCCGACTTTGATGCCAATGAAATATGAGAATAATGATCAAGAGCTTTTAAGAAACGAAGCTCACGACATCTCTATCTATCGCAGATCGGTCCTCCATCATAGACTCTTCAAATCAGAGAATCCCTTCGGGTGCCTAGGCGACTAACTATGCTTGGTTGTCCCGAAGGAGCGGTCCTTGTAGCGCGAAATACTGAAGCTGCATTGCGAAGCCACCAGTAACATCAGTCGAGAATTTAGTAGGCTTGGATAAATTATATAGTTAGCGCGCAAGGGGCTCTACAGCCTATGATATAAGTCCTCAGCGTTTCGCCCCTCTGCATTCCTCGGAGATCGCAAAAGAAGCCATAAAGCAAAGGACAAAAGGATAAAAAAAGCCCGGATATTGAGATTTTGGCCTTCTTTAGGCATTAGAGGGGCTGCCCCTTCTCAAGTTTGAAGGAGAGCTTGACCTTGGCCCTGTACTCGGCGATCTTTCCGTTCTCAATCCTCACGTCCAGCTCCTTGACCTCCGCGATTCTCAGGTCCCGCAAGGTCTGAGATGCTAAGTTGACTGCGTTCTGAACTGCTTCCTCCCAGCTGTCGGGGGATGTTCCTACCAGGGTTATCGTTTTGTAGACGCTGCCATCGGCCATATATTTATCACCAATATTAATTGTAGTTACTCTTGATTGATATAGTTTACCGTGTATATTCAGAAGTCCCGGCTCGCAAAACCTTTATACCGCTCAGGAGGCCATGCCGGAGGTCGAAGGAGACCTAAAGGAGATTCAAACCTTGAGAGATACCGTGACCGTGGGCATAGATGACATGGCGGTCTACGTGCCCAAGCTCTTTATTTCCACCACCGGTGAGTTCGCCACCTCCAGGGGCATTGAGCCCGCCAAGCTCATGAAGGGCATAGGCGTGGAGAAGATGAGCATCCCTGATGCCCATGAGGATGCAGCCACCATGGCTGCTAGCGCTGTCCTGGAGCTCATGAAGAGAAGCGATATCCTGCCCAAAGATATCGGCAAGATTTACCTGGGCACTGAATCTGCAGTGGATGAGGCCAAGGCCATGGGAACCTACGTCATTGGAATGCTGGAGAAGGTCTATGGCCGGGGATCTTTCGAGGAGTGCTCTACGGTTGAGTTCAAGTCCGCCTGCATAGGTGCCAGCTACGCCCTAGAGAGCATTGCCGAGTGGGTGGGATCAGGGGCAAGATCAGGGTCGGAGCCAGCACCAGGCGCAGCCGATGGCCAGGGAGACGACCGGATAGGCATCGTGATTGCTTCCGATGTGGCCAGGTATGAGCTTGAATCTTCAGGGGAGTATACCCAGGGCGCTGGATCAGTGGCCATGCTGGTGAAGAAGGAGCCCAGGATGGTGGCCCTGGACGGTGCCATAGGATCTTTTACCAGGGATGAGAACGACTTTTTCAGGCCCATTGGAAAAAGAGTCGCCGTGGTCAATGGGAAGCATAGCAACAGCTGCTATCTTTCGGCAGTTGGGGGAGCCTTTGCCTCCTTCAAGCGAAGGGCTCAAAAGGTGGGCCTGCTTAACCCGAATAACCTTAATATCAGCCAAGGAGAGAGCATCCTGGATCGCCTCTCCTACATCCTATTCCACATACCCTATCCCAGGATGACGGAGTACGCCGCCCTGTCCCTCTTCAGGCAGGAGTGGAAGAACCTGCCAAGGTGGAAGGATGTGACTGCGGAGATCGGCCCTGAGCCCTCCCAGGAGATGTTCTCAAGCCCAGAGGACTATGGGAAAGTAGATGCAGCTTATAATAAAAAGTTCTCCAAATCCAGGGCTTTTAATGAGACATTCATGTCCAAAGTGGAGCCCACAACTTTCCTTTCCCGGCAAGTAGGCAATATCTACACAGGCTCTATGTATCTAGGCCTGGCCAGCCTCGCCGAACAGGGTCTGCTTCATGCCGGGGATAAGGTCTGCTTCTGCTCCTACGGCAGCGGGTGCTCGGCCCTGGTCTTCTCGGGCACGATCCAGGAAGGATTTAAGTCTCTAACGCCTGGGAACGTCCAGAAGAAACTCGATGCCAGAAAGGAGCTATCTTTGAAGGATTACGAGGATCTCCACGAGGGCCGTAAATCCGGAAGCATTCTGCCTCCTTCGGGAGAGTTTGCTTTGATGGGCATAGATTCCCAAGGATACAGGCTCTATGATTACGTGAGCTGAGATGATAGAGCTGAAATGATAGCCTTGGTAGCTTGAGAGGATATACTTCCTCTTCCTCTCGATTGTATGAAGACCAGTCAATATGCAGAGTGATAGGGAAAAGGTTACCTTGATTTTTGGTCTTTGAACATTACTTTTAAAAAGGATTAAGACATTCATAGATTTAGAAAAATACGCCAGGAATGGGTGGTAGCCGCCGGATCTAAGAATGCCTGTCTATAAAGGGGCACAAGGGCGGCTATTAATTTGATACAAGTGGCTTGAATGCTATGATCTGGATCACCTATAGAGAGATGGTTGAGTTTTAAAAAAGGATCTCAGGCTCAGATGGCCACCCACTCATGGAGCTTAGAACGAATCCTTATCCTGAGAACTCATCAACCTTTCTGGTAGATGGCCTCCTGATAGATCGAGATGAATATCAAGGCCAACATTAGGATGCGCATACGGACAGGTCTCCTGAGGATGGATCTCAAGGCCGATATCTGGATAGATAGAAAAAACGCCAGGAGTTTGACTGTAACTAAATCTTATGATCTATATGGTGGGAGCTGAATTAGCAATAGGGACCGGTGTGACCTCATGGATGCTGACCTTTGCCCTAGCTGGAGTTATAGCTACGCTGCTGGGATCATTAATCATCTATAATCTGGTCATCCTGCGAGATAAAAGAAGGGCTTGGGAGGAATCCAAAAATGTCCTGGCTATTGTCTACCATGAGATCAATGACAACATGCACTCCTTAAATGCCGGCACCCAGATAGGTCTCATGAAGGTCAATACCACGGGCATGGATCTCCTCAAGGCTAAAAATATTTATACGCAGATGCCCGAGGATATCCTGAAGGACCTTCTATCCATCTACTGGTACTTTGACTTCATCAACGACATAGCCAACTGGGAGCTGTTCCTCCTCATGGTCTCGACCCTGACCAATGTGGATGCCAACAAGATCTTTGAGATAAATGATAAGCAGGCCAAGGAGACCCATAAGCGTTGCGTGAAAGAGATTCAGAGGACCAAGATACTGTCAAGGCTGGAAGAGCTCATTCATTGATTTGTTTTCACTTTATATTTCGTTCATCGACTTCTAACCTACTTCCTATACTTTCATCCTCGTTCGATCGATGAAGTTTTTATATTTCTACAACAGTCCTTAGTTCGAGTTCAACCTCCAAGAATGATACTCTAGCCATTATACCATTCCAGGGTTTCGTAGAACTACTTCGGCTTAAAATCTGGCCAGCAGGCGTCTACGGTGTAAAATCGGAGTACATCGACTGTACCGGCAAGAATCCACTTAGCCGCCTTCTTCCACCCCAGCGGATGATCAGATTCACCCTGGAAATGTCAGAGGATTAAATCTTCTCAGTAAGTCGGAGGTAACTACATACCAGTTACAAGGTCCTCTATCCCAGGTGGTAGTTCCTACTTCCAAGTCAGAGGTAGTTAACCAAGAACTTGGAAGTAGTGACTTAGAAGTAGCAAGACCCAAGATCTTACTTCCAATTTGGAAGTAGCTAGCCCCGGTTTGGAACCTCTGGTCAAAGCAGCTCAAAAGAGTGGCCGGATAACCGTGTGGTCTCCTCTCGCGGCTGCTGTATTGAAGTATAAGCTGAATACCATACCCAAGTTCTCCATGAGCGATGAGCTCAGGCCCATTTTGGAGGAAGGATATTAGATAATCCGGAGGTTTAAGCCTTCCTCCAAACCAGGGCCTATTAAAAATAAAGCGTAAGAAGCCTCGAATGTCAGGGGGCGATGATGGTAAGGCTATCAAAGGCCAGGAGGAGAAAGTTGCCCAGCTTCGGATAAAAGATTCCTCCCGGGGAGCTGATCAGAACGATTATGCCTAGGTAGGGTCTGACCCTGAGCATTGGTTACCGCCTATCCTGGATTATCCTGAAGTTACTACGTAAGGCCTCATGATTCCCGTTATATCTCTCAAAGCCGTGAAATCTCTAGAATCAGCTATTGGCGGGACCTATACATAATTACTATATAAGGTTATTAATTTGGTACAAGCTCTCTGTATGAGGTCTATGTATTATAATTTCTAAACTACTTGGAGAATCGGGTCTAACTTTCTTTATGGTTAAGCTCCGAAGCCCTTTGAAGACAATTATAGGGGGCTTGAAGCATATCCTACATTAAACGATCAATTTTTGCCACTTGAACGAAAAGCTTATCATCGAAGGCGCTCCTCTTTCTATTCATGGAATTTAGCCATCGATTCCAAATCGCTGCTGGAATCGCTCTTTTGTTTGTTACTTTTTATACCGCCTACATTACAAAGGAGTTCATATATGCCGTCATATTGAGCGGCCTCATGGCCTACATGCTGAATCCCATATTCAAGATGCTGGTGGGGCTAACCAATAGAAAGGGCATCTCTTCTTTCCTCTCCATAGTCATCGTCTTCATACTCCTCATGGTTGTGACTTTAAGCACCATCAGCATGCTCTACGCAGAGATAACTAGGCTCCTGACCTCAGACAGCGCCCGAATAGCGATCTTAAGCATATCTTCCGCAGCGGATAATGCGACCAAGGAATACGTCCTGATTCCCATGTCCTCTGCTATGAATAACTACTCTCCGGGCTCTGGGAAGGCCTTGCCTGCATCTCTATCCAACTACTTGCAGCAGATGGGCCAGGTATTCCTTACTGCCCTGTCCTGGATTCTGCCGATGATCCAGTCAGCTATTGCAGCCACCATATCTAATCTACCCATTCTCTTTGCCCAGTTCATGGTGGCCATATTCTTCACCTACTATCTTCTCATCGATGGCAAAAGTCAGGTTTACAAGGTTATATCGGAGTTCTCTGAGAAGGATGTGGTCTTCAAGTTCTTGGATGAACTGAATGTCGTTTACAATAGCCTCTTTAACGTATATTTCGTGACCTCCATGCTCTCGGGAGTCTTTGCATGCATAGGGTTCTGGCTGATGGGTCTTCCTTATCCTGTACTGACCGGAGCAGTGGTTGGCATCTTCACCTTAATTCCCCTGGTGGGACCAGCAACAGTCTATATTCCCCTTACCATTTACTATCTCCTGATCGGTGACTACTTTAAGGCCGTGGAGATTTTCGTCTTTGGAACCATAGTCTTGGTGATAGTTCCTGAGAATGTGCTGAGGCCCCATATGGCCATGAAGGAAGCATCCATCCACCCGATAATAACCCTCCTTGCCTACTCTGCCCCTGTCTTCGTCATAGGCATTATGGGAGTAATAATAGGGCCTGCTCTCTATGGATTTCTCCTGGCAGCCTACAGGACTTTTGTGCGTTTCAAGCGCGAAAACGTGGCCGCAGCCTCTCCTGAGATAGCTACTGGAAAGATAGCAGAAATAGGACCGATCTCGGCATCTCTGCCTGGGTCCAAGTGATGGCCTGCTTTATTATTGACATTTTCAATTCTTTCTTAGATTTTATCTTGTACTGGATCCGACACGCTATATTGCGCTCTATCTCTTGCCCTATCTAGTACTCCAGATCCACCACCACAGGGCAATGGTCGCTGGCCTTGGGCCTATCATAACCAACCTTAGGCCACCTGGGGCCCTTATATTTCTCGGCACTGTAAGCCAGGAGCCCTGGCGAATTATCCGGGGAACGGCCCAGGGGTTCTTCCAGGCCAGAGACGGTGATGTCAGGATGTAATCGAGCTGCTGGTACTTTTGCATCTTGGGATAGAAGGTGGTCCAACGCCAGACGGGATTCCTTATCCTTTTAATCATATCTAAGGAGATGCTCAGGGGGGGCCGCAGGCCGTGGTCCGGATCAGCCATTCCATCGGTCTCTGTGTAATCGTTGAGATTTCCCACTCCCAGCCAGGTCATGTCGGGACCCTAAAGGTACGGGTGCTAGGCATTGGGATGCTGACAAGGAGAACAGACACAACCAGTTTTACCACTGGTGACCATAAATGGTTAACGTTTGGCTGATGAGGGTCGAAGGTTGGAGGTAGCGGTCTTCACCGCTCTCCTTCCAAGCCACCTCGAGGGCTGCGTTCGATCGCGATATTGTCTTTAACCCCCCAAATCTACCTCATGGAGGCTCTCTATATCTTCCAGGCAGTAGTATGCTGGGTGAATCACCGTTTTGTTCAGGAGGAGGGACAGGCCTGCCGAAACTGGATCTGTGTTGTGGCTGTGAAGCACACCTATCACCTGTTCCGACCTGTCCATCAACCTGAGGGATACCCTCTTGTTCTTATTTTGATAGCAAAAGCGGCTAAAGGCTTCCATGCTACCGTTGTTATACCAGCTTGCTATAACCATTTGCACCTCCTAACTCTTTGGTTTTTCGCTTTTCGCAGACTTTGGGCCTCGATAACAGGGGTCCTAATAGGATGGAGATCAACCTCGATGGGATCAGTCTAAGTGAGACGATCCCGCGGTTTAGCCTCGATAAAGACTTACCTTGGTATATATATCTCGGAATGAATCCGCCAGAACATCAAAGAAGTTTTATTGACTAGAGATCTTTAGTCTCTACTACAAGGCGATCGTGGATCAATCCGTGGAGATGGCACAGCTATTATGCGAGGCACGCCCGAGACTTGGCATCGCGGAATTTAAAGTTTACGTATATATTTCCATTATCTGTGGCCACTACGCTTTCTGTTTTTATCGGAATTAGGTCTCTGATGAGATTAATCCCTCATTTTGGAGGCAAGATTATATCGAGAAATGATAGATCGTCTGGGGAATTTTCGGGCTCAGGGCAATTACACGATTTCCGTCCTCAAATAACACCATCGCTTCTTTCAGCGCAATTAAAGCGATCGTCAATTACACCCAAAAACAGATCTATCAACTGGCGTAAAAGTTAGTCGCTGAGTATGCTATCAATATCGATAATATTACAAGATATGCTGCTACCGCTGAGCTTGATAGGCATGATAAAAATTGGCAAGCTTGGACAAACAAGGGCCGGTAGATATGTTCGAGGATGCCTTTTATCGTGATAACAAAAATCGCGTAATGCGTGCGGTACAACTTGGTACAGATTGCTCTGAACTTGCCGCCCAACTTACTGAGGATAAGGGCAGAATAGACAATTTGATAAAATTTTGAGAATATTCCAATCGCCCATCTCTCCTGCCGAGGCTGAGGTGGGGGAGTATGCGATACTACCATCTGGGCCGATCATGGCCACAGCATCGATCCATTCTACCGTTCTATCAGGGAGCCTATCCCTGCAGGCTTGGATTATGCTGACCACTTTGAAGTAATACCATTCTGGATGTTCATTCCTCCGATTTGAGATTGCTGCAAATCGTCCTGCCGGAGTCCGTCTTTCCATACAATCGAGATCGCCTTAGGATCGACCGCAATACTGGCCATATTGGCTAGCAACCAGACGAGGCGCTTGGTTGCGGGATCGATATTTAGTCTCAAGCGCTCAACACGCTTCAGGGAAGCCATTAGCCTGAGTCTAAACGATGTACCTGACTCGGCAGATCAGCTCATGCTCTGGCCGAACTCTGGCCCTCACTGACCGGAAAAATCTTCAGGCCAGTATCGAAGCTAGTCTCACCCGTCTCTGGATTCCTCGTAATGGCCTCTTCGGGACACCTATGGATGGCTCGGAATGATCATCCAGAATGCGGCCGATCCTATTGAGGCGAGTCTCGAGACGTTTTATTATGGGGTCTAACGGCGTATAATCATCGCAGCTCCACTGGTTGGTTGTGGTAATCAGGTTGAAGAATGGAACTACAAGGAAATCGTCTATACCAGTCTCGCCAACCTCGACGTCATAGGTTCCTTGGCGATAGCAGCCGATGCGCTATCATTTAATATAGTTGTGATTTACGCACGCCTCCTCCTCCCCAGCCTGAAGGCTGGGGTCTCCGGGGCTGAGGTGTTAAGGTGAATGCTCTTCGGCCTGAGAACCGGGGGCTTCCCACTCCGCCATCTCCATTCTCGCAAGTTAAAAGAGACCCTCCCTCAGCAGGTATTGCTGTTGTGCTGTGCTATAGCACTTCCCGGTCGATGACACAAAGGGCAATATCTTTAGCCATTCCTTTGAGCGAAGGATTATTACGCTAATAATAATAATAATAATAATA
>DAXJ01000063.1:0-305 GCA_002506335.1 Methanosaeta sp. UBA114 | reverse complement strand
TAATAATAATAATAATAATAATGCTATAGGACTATAACCGATAATCCAGATAGCTTTATTCGCTCGATCATCATTAGACCAACGATTACTTTGAATTCACTGTCCTCGTCCTTAGCCCGTTTCGTAGATTTCTCTTAGCTCATCCGCTACGCCTTCGGTTAGACTTCTTCCAACATACGTGAAAAAAACTTCAGCATAATCTGGGGAAAGGCGACTTACGCTCTCAGAACCATCAATTATTTTATCGGCCAAATATTTGATATCTTCTGAGGAAAGATTTTGCAGGCGCCTGTCAAAGTCATTTG
>DAXJ01000033.1 GCA_002506335.1 Methanosaeta sp. UBA114 | reverse complement strand
GACCTGGCGGTTATAGGCGCCACTTGGGGTGAGGGAAGGAGGGCAAGCTTCCTTGGATCTTACCGCCTGGCTTGTCAGGAGACGGAGACCGGTGATTTCCTAGATGTGGGCTGGGTGGCTACGGGCTTGACCGATGATGCCTTGGCTGAGCTGACGGAGATATTCAAGCCCCTCATCATAGTCCAGGAGGGCATGGAGGTAGAGCTAAAGACCTCGGTGGTCTTTGAGGTAGCCTATGAGGAGATTCAGAAGAGCCCCAACTACTCCTCAGGCTACGCCCTGCGCTTCCCCAGACTCATCGCCGTCAGGACGGATAAATCCCCCGAGGAGGCCGACACCATTGCCAGGGTAATAGCCCTCTACAAGATGCAGAGAGGCAGGGGTAGCTAAGGCGGACAGTTGGATCTTATGGTTAGGTAGCAATTAGGGTGGATGGTTAGATAGTTAAAATGATGGTGATATGTTATGTTGACCAAGAGGCTCCAAGAGCTAAGTGATGAAGATCTGACCAAGCTATTCTCCCGCCAAGTGGGAATTCAAGACGTTCTGCCACAGGTGGGGGAGATCCTGGCCCAGGTGGCAGAGATGGGCGACAAAGCTCTCCTAGAGTATACTGAGAAGTTCGACGGCATAAAGCTTTCCAGCATAAGGGTGACACATGAGGAGCTGGAGGAGGCTTACGACTCAGTCAGCGAGGAGCTTCTCAAATCACTGGCCCAGGCGGCCGAGAGCATCTTTGCCTTCCACTCAGAGCAGCTGGGGCATGACCTATGGCTCACGGAGATAGAGCCCGGGGTCACGGTGGGACAGAAGATCGTGCCCCTGGACTCGGTTGGAGCTTACGTTCCCGGAGGCAGGGCCGCATACCCGAGCTCCGCCCTCATGACTGTGATCCCCGCCGAGGTAGCGGGGGTCCCGAGGATCGTGGTCTGCACGCCGCCCGGCAAGGACGGAAAGATCAACCCCCTGACACTGGTGGCCGCTGACACGGCTGGCGCCGACGAGATCTACAAGGTGGGTGGTGTCCAGGCGATAGCCGCCATGGCCTTCGGCACCGAAAGTGTGGGCAAGGTGACCAAGATCGTAGGACCCGGCAACACCTATGTCACCGCAGCCAAGCTCCTGATCAGGGATGTGGCCGAGATAGACTTCCCCGCAGGCCCAAGCGAGGTTCTCATCATCGCCGATAGGAGCGCAGATCCAGGTGTCATAGCCTCGGACATGGTTGCCCAGATGGAGCATGATCCTGACTCCATCGCCGTGGCCGTCCTCCTGGACGACCTTCTGGCCAGCGCCGTGGCAGAAGAGGTGCAGTTGCAGACTAGGGCCACGGCCAGGTGCGAGATCGCCGGGAAGTGCATGGAAAAGAGCGCCATCCTTCTGGCCGATGACCTGGGCTCAGCTGTGGACTTCTCCAATGCCTTTGCCCCCGAGCACCTGGAGATCATGGTCAGGGAACCCTTCCAGGCAATTCAGGGAATCACAGACGCGGGGAGCATCTTCCTTGGCAACTACTCGCCGGTAGCGGCGGGGGATTATGCTTCAGGGACCAACCACGTCCTTCCCACATCGGGCTACGCCAGGAGATTCTCGGGGCTGAATGTGGACCATTTCTTTAAGAAGATCTCCATCCAGTCCATCTCCGCGGATGGCCTGAGGCTTCTTGAGCCGACCATCACATCTCTAGCAGAGGCCGAGGGGCTCAAGGCCCATGCGGAATCGGTGAAACGACGGCTGGCCTTGGATAGGTAGGGTCTCGGAACCTACAAACCTTTTTAGCCCTGTACGGTGCTCCTTTTTGTCAGTGTGCCTTCTTTTAACCCGGCTACCTTAACCCCATCTCCTAGATTAAGATCAACTACCTCAGCGCCCACCACTGAAGCCTTGCCAAGGTCTCGATAGGACCCCCTTTAGCGAATTTCACTAATATCCTTATTCTTTGAAGATCCATCCATTAAAGAATCAGGAGATGGTACTCAGCTGCTGTCAGCATTCTGAACCATAAGGCTTCGGCACCCTCAGGATCTATCGTTTAAAAGCTCAAGGTCTCCATGCTCCAAGGGAACTCTAGAGACGTCTCGATGGTTAATTTGATGATAACCAACGACGATCTATTCAACTACCCATATAGCAGGAGCTACCCTACCGTGGCCTTTGCCGGCAGGTACTTATGCTATACTACCGTTGTCCAGACCGAATATATCAACTACCCTACTCTTTAGGTCATGGTAGTAGACTTGGGCATCTGTAGTGCCCTGCTGTGACGGGCTGCTGGGTCCATAAGGCTTAACTGTGGCAGTCGAAAGCAGAAGGAGTAACATCGCCATCTTCACCAAGCTTTTTGCCCAGAAGCATTCCATAGTAAATACGTCAGTGTCACCTTAAAAAATTTATCTTTTAAGCTTGGAGGGCAAATATATCCATTTCAGCTCTACTATTATTCTGGCCTGGATCATCTCTTCTACATCCTCAGACTCGGCTCCGAAGATCTACTGGATGAATCCTTGGGTTTGGGATGGAGGTACCCTGCCCTGGAGACTCTCCATCTAGCTTAAGCGATAATAAGCGATAATTGAAGAGTTAGGGCAGGGGGACTAGATCTAGAGCAGTCAATAGGTGAGGTATGCCCAGATGCTCGCTTTTCTTGGATAAGGCGCCCGATTATGGGCGATGACCTGCATGAAGGGCCCCATAACAGGGAGCCTGGCCACGAAACTGCTGAATTTCGCGTCAGGGCCATGCCATGATCCCGAACCGGATACATCTACGAAGTGAGTAGTCTGAGGTGCTGGAGCATTGGTCTCCAAGCTCACATGCCCTCCTGGCTCCCATGGTCCCATCGGCATCGAAGGCGAAGATCACCCCCAGGTCCACGGGCTCCTCATCGGCCCCCTCATGGGAGAAACGCAAGAAGACATTAGCATGCCTATAACCATCGACCTCCTGATATGGAGGAACGCTCAGTCTGGAGTTGGGAGGCACGTCCCGGACTGCCATGAACTTTGCCACCTTGGATGGCGGAGGAAATAAAGTCTTTTTTTGGTCGTCCATGGCCTAGAAATATTCTCCCCTGAATGTAAATAGCTTTGGAATTCGCTTGGGGCTACAGCTGGGATACAACTAGGGTTTGTAACTGAACTATTCACCTCCCTCCAGTCCCCTCCGGCAGCTCGAGCTCACCTAGGATCTCCATAGCCAGGAGGAAACCTATGGCCCTTTCACCCATGGGATAGCTTCTGACCAGCTGCTTGAAGTGCTTGCCATGGTTGGGCTCCAGGAGGTGGGCCAGCTCGTGAACTATGACATAATCCTCTACCCATTGAGGCATCCTGGACAGGCGATGGCTGATCCTTATGGTCTTTTTGTAGTAAGTGCATGAGCCACGCCTTTTCTCTTGGCGCGTGGAGTAGGTTATACTCGCCCAGGCCAGACTTCCCTGGAAGTATTTCTCGTTCAGGTATCTGGCCCTGGTCTCAAGGTGGCCGTCATCCCTTGAAGTGGACATCTTCTCCAGTCTAGCCCTGAGACGTGAGACGTGATCTTTTAAAGCGGCATCGGAGATATTGGCCGGAGCAAGAACTTCCATGTCCCCATTTACCATCCTGGCCTGGATGGTCTTCTTCCTGCGGGATGATCTCTTGATTATAACTTCCATATCTCCCTCTTAGCTAATAATTAGGATATCAGGGTATGAATGACTTTCGTTAAGAACTGGAGGTCTGTATGATCCCATGTTCATGGAGGATTTAATAATCGGTAATCTGTTCCAGAATAGCTCAGAGCTCTTGAGAATAGTCATGAAAATGCTCTCAACGATGGTGGTTTATGGCAGTCCGCCCGGCGCACGAGGTCTCCAGATACACT
>DAXJ01000057.1:13254-31181 GCA_002506335.1 Methanosaeta sp. UBA114 | reverse complement strand
GATGGTCTCGAGGTTCTCCATGCCCGGGAGATTCAACTTTACGATCTGGGCTTCCTGGGCCAGAAGATAAGAATCTCAGGGTAGATATCTCCATCAAGGTAGCTGATCTTCTAGGGTTCATCCCACCGAATTCCTTAAAAGCAAATCTCATTGGGCTCTCTGCGTTCCGTAACGGGATATTATTCGCTCTAAAGTATCCGCCTCCTCATGAGATATATCTGCACTTAACGCCACCAGACTCGGGAACCTGAGAGCATAGCCCGATGAATAATTGGGGCTCTTTTGAATCTCTACATAAGCCACCTCGAAGGCCACATCGGGCTTGATCGCCACCCTCATGCATTCCGGCCGATGATGGGATCCTCGGAGAGCTCGGTCAAACCGGCAAGATCCTTATCAGTCTGTCCTGTGGATACTCGTTCAACCTCCAGGAACCGACCGGTTTCCAGATTCCGACAGGCCAATAGATACGAGGAAAGAAACCTTGCCATCCTCCTCTCGCCCCAGGCCGCTCCCAACAACAGGTCCAGGGCATCTAATGCAGCTTTGAACTTGAGCCACCTATCCATCCTCTTGCCCGGCAGATAAGAGGAGATGGGACCGTTGACCATGATGTCCTCGTGGCCAACATCCAAAGCGATGTGGCATATTTTCCTGGCATCCCCAGGGCTATCGGCCAGAGCCTCATCGGCAACTATCTCCCTGGGGACGTTCTTGGCCAGAAGCTCCCTTCTCTCGGACAGCGACAGGTCTACGATCCCCCTGCTATCCTGTTACATGAGGTCGAGGAGGTACAGCTGCAGGGGCATCTCCTCGGCCACCTCCTGGACACCACACTTCCTTCTAAACTTTTTACCTCGATGACATCGGGCAGGAAGGAGGGCACGCGCTCCAGGCGGCGAGTGGAGAGGTAGACCTCATCCCCGCCCTTGTGGGTCTGAACCCTGAAGCAGTCGAACTTCAACTTCACAGCTATGGTACACATGGCTTTTATAGCTAAGGATAGCCGTAATACCACCTGAGCCAGCATTGGCCTTATGGGTTGGCCCAGGGCAACGCTCAGGTCGGATAAAGCCCCCCTGGACTTTTCAGAGTTACCATGCCCATATCGCTGGTCAGGCTGTATCCCCTATCCACCAGGCTGACGGGTCGGTGGAAAACCTGAGAGATAGCGTGGGACTCCAAAGCCATTGATCCGTCGAATAAGACCCTCGGACCATGGACCCTGTCCTCGTGGCCGCCCCCTCCCGAGGGTCCTGCCGTGGCCTGAAACTTCTGGTAAACATCCATCAAGGAGAGATGATGAGCCTGACCTGCGGAGGGGGTGGATGTCGCCATGGCTTTGTTGGTGGCCACTCCTGAATCGCATATTTCTCTTAGAAGGGCCTCTACCTTTACTGCAGAGCGCCCGGATGCCAACGCTATGGCATTGGACACAATGCTCGGGCCAATTCCCAGAAGAGCCTCCTCGGGTTGAGAGACTACGCCCAGAAAGAAGTTGGCAGCTACCGACAGCTCCTGGCCCTACAAACCTTTTAAAAAGTCTGATAGCAAGCTTACCTTGGTCGAGATCCACTCCGCCACCTCAACGCTCTGGCGTACCTCTGCAAAAGCGATAAAGCTGGTCATGGCTCTACATTGGTCTAAGATCTCATGATATAAATAATTTTAATTGCAGGTTTTGGAAATTAGAAAAGCACCTATGAATAAGAATCTGAAGGCCTGGGAGGCACCACCAGCCGTATTCCTAGGCCCGAGATGAGGCAGAAGATGCCGAGGTACATGAAGACGATGGAGAAGTTGTTGCCCGTTACATCCAGAATTTAGCCGCTTAGGGATGGGCCTAAGAGGCCAGCAAAGAAGCCGTAGGCGGTGAAGACCATGCCGAAGATGGCGCCGAAGTGCTGGAGGCCGAAGCAGTCCGAGACCAGAGGGGCCGAGACCAAAAAGAGGGTCCCGAAGGAGAAGCCGATCACAGCTGCCAGAGCTGCACAGGTAAGGAGGCTGCTGCTGTAGGGAAAGAAGAAGTAAGCCAAGCCTGCGGCAAAGAAGGTTATGCTCATTGTCAGGTTCCTGCCGATGTTATCAGAGAGGTAACCAGATATC
This sequence comes from Methanosaeta sp. UBA114, assembly GCA_002506335.1. Taxonomy (GTDB): domain Archaea; phylum Halobacteriota; class Methanosarcinia; order Methanotrichales; family Methanotrichaceae; genus UBA114. The sequence continues at coordinate 29,075 of DAXJ01000057.1, read as the reverse complement.
AACCGCCCTGCGCCGTTGGTGGCGTTGAAGGCATTAAGGATAAGAACCGCCGACTCAAGGGCCATGCCATTGGATAGGCCGTAGCTCATAGAGAGAGTGATCATGGAAACGCCGGCCGCACCCTGTATCGCCCATATGATCCACAAAAGCCAGAAGCTTCTGGTTCTTATACAATCCTGGACGTTCATGGCCGGGGGGGGAGCCACTTGACTGTAGTGGACTCATCCCGGGGTTTTACCTTTATTCCCGAGGGTGATTTGGATTTAAGGGCCGAAAAGTCCGGCAGGTCATCGGTCGATTTAGCGATGTAAAGGGCCGTCAGGCCCGTTAAGAGTGAGAGAACGGCCACGATTACTATCATGGGGGTGTATCCTGTGATCTTGAGCATGTGACAGAAGACAGGACCCATGACCGCCGCCGACATACCGAAGACCAGGCTTACGATGCCTGACACCAGCCCCCTCTTCTGGGGATACCACCTCTGAACCACAGTTAGGACAGGGAGGTAGACGAAGCTGGAGAACATACCTGTCAGGAAAGCCCAGGCGTATATCCAGGTCAGACTGGTGGCCAGGCCGGCGACGATGACGCTTAAGCTGCATCCGATAATGCCGATAATAATCATGGTCCTGGTACCATAGCGCTCCTGCCACCTTCCCACTAGGACCATGAGGATGCCAACAGCTGAGAGCATGAAAAAGATTATACTTCCAGCATCCCCCTTGCCAACGCCGAACATCTCCTGCCAGACGGGGGACATCCCCCCGGAAATCCGAAGTTGAGGGTCCCTGGCCAGGAGAGGGCTATGCAGCATCCTATAACAGTTAACAGGCCTTTATTCTCAGTCGAGATCATCCCTATCTTTTACATCCATAACCAACGTATCATGGCCAATACCGACCTAATGCTGACCCCAGGTATCGCCCCCCGTGCGCCGTGAGGGCAGTTAGCTCACCTTCGTGATGCTCTTAGCCATTTAGTTTGCTAGCCGAAGGCTCCTACCAAGAAGCAGATAGCCCTTGCTTATCCCACCGAATCATCGAAAATTTTTCGATCGAGCTTCGTAATGATGAATCTGTTATACCCCTTCAAGTCAGGTACCTCCAGGGCCCGGTTTCTTAAATAAAGAAGGGGTTGTGAGGGAAGATTGTGAAGATAGGTAAGAAAAAGGCTAATCAAGATGAGGGATGAAAGACGGCAGAAGCCAGAGGGCAAAAGCCCATAAAATAGCGATGCTGTCTGAGGATCATCGGCGCAAAGGTGCCCGATAATTAACAGGGATAGAGGTGCCTTTATCCAAATAAGATTTTCCACAGATAAAATATTTAACTTCTATTAACTTTATAACATTGGCTTTTCGGGGGTCGGTTTTACAGGAATCAATCTTCTTTATCCAGCTTTTGAGCAACCATGAGGAGGGAATAGGACCCATCCACATCCTCGACCGTGGGGTACGCCAGGAGGTAAGAGAGGAGACGTATCATCTCCGGCGTATGCACGGCGGGGTTATCGGAGAGCCTTTGCTGTATCATCCGGGCTCTAAAGAGCTGCTGCTCTCTCTTGAGGAGCCTGTTGGACCAGGACTGCCCAAGCCTGTAGATCACCGGCATGTGGTGGCTCTGAACCAGCCTGCTCAGGGACCCGAAGTCAAAGAGCTGCTTATGGCACCTGTTTCTGGGGAGGCAGGCAACAGTGCGGGGCTCGGAAAGCACATTTGGCACCGAGCATATGAGAAAGCCACCAGGCACCAGAGCTTTTGAGAACTGAGAGACGGCGTGGTGGGGATCGGCCAGGTGCTCTATGGTCTCGAAGCTGACCACGGCCGAGAGGGATTCTTCCTCTATATCAGGGCCTAGATCCTGGTGATCCAGGTTTTTCACAAGAAATCTGGTGCTTTTGCCCCGGCACCTCTGGGACGCCAGGTCTGCCATCCCCTGGATGCTATCGATTCCAATAACGACCTTTGCTACCCGACAGAGCTCTTCTGTACCATAGCCCAGGCCGCAGGAGATATCGGCAACCAGATCGGGTTTATAGGTCTTGAGGAAATCCGCGGCAAAGAGGTAATGGCCCAAGTGCTCCAGCTTCATCCAGAGGTGAGGATCTTTGGGGTCGAAGGGGTCCACCTGGTCCCAGCCAAAACCGCCGTGCTTTGAGTCCTGTGATATCATTTCCATCCCTCATCTCTCCTGCTTCTTAATTCAGTTTTCCTCTGAGTTCAAGGGGTGTCTACCATTGGTATCTGCCATGGACGACTAAGAGCAGACCATAAATAACTCCAGAGTTATACAATGGTCTATGGCGATCGGAAGAGGTTTATCTTAGTCGAGGATATTTAGGGATCAACTGACCCCTATCTCAAAGCTTAAATCCAGGCCAATGGGCAAAGATCACGGTGGTGATGAGATCAAAGCAGTACTGATCCTCTCGGGCGGACTTGATTCCACAACCCTTCTCTACAAGCTTCTTGCAGATGGCTACCAGGTTGAGGCCCTAACTTTTGATTACGGCCAGAGGCATAAGAAGGAGATAGAGTGCGCCAGAAAGATTTCTGCCCTGATAGGGGTGCCTCACCAGGTTGTAGACCTTAGCGCCATAACCCCGCTCCTTGGAGAGAGCGCCCTTCTTGGGGGAAAGGAGGTCCCTGCCTGCCACTACACAGAGGAGGCAGCCAAGCAGACCATAGTCCCCAACCGCAATATGATAATGCTCTCCATAGCCGTGGGTTATGCTGAGGCCAGAAAGATCAGCGAGGTTTACTATGCCGCTCACGCAGGGGACTGGGCCATTTATCCTGATTGCCGCAAGTCCTTCATCGATGCCATGGAGGTGGCCGTAAGGCTGGCTACGGCCTGGAACCTGGTGGAGCTCAAGGCACCCTTTGCCGGCATTTCCAAGGCTGATATCGTGAGAATAGGCCTTGGCCTTGGCGTTCCCTATGAGCGGACCTGGAGCTGCTACCAGGGAGGGGAGAAACCGTGCGGCGTTTGTCCTACCTGCATAGAAAGAGCTGAGGCATTTGAGATCAATATAGCGAAGGATCCAGCAGTTAGGCCTGAAGAATAGACGCAGGATCCGCCATGCCTTCGCTTTGCTATTACAGGAGCATGGCTATGCATACAGGTGGTGGTGTGAAGGCTCTACCTACAGTACGCTCTGCTCGTCATCCCTAACGTCTGCCGTGGCCAAAGGTTCACTAAGACATAGGTAGCGAACTCCAAGCTAGTGGAAGTAATCGAAGACCACTCCCATAAAAACCTCTGGCGCATTGGAAAATAGGCCCGGATAACTCTTGGTCCATTTCAGGGCTCTACTGTCCGATTCTTCTGCGCTTGCTTTGTCCCTAAAAATGCTAAAGTAGATTATAGTACCATTCCCCACATCCATGGAATATTAGGACATGAACTCCGTTAGCTTGCTGATGGTAGGGACGGATTCATTCTGGATCTTTTGAATCACCTTATCAGCGTTGGCAGGGTTTACTTTGTAGCGCCTCAGGCTTCCATATAATGTCATCACACGGATCTACCGCCACCCAGAATAATCCATATTAAGAGACGTCTTTCATGCCATATAAATTAATTTGTATACCGGCACAACTGCTCACTACCTAAGGGTTATCTACAAAGATGGTTTCAGTATGCCAAAAGATAATTAGGACCCAACATAACTGAAATCAGTTCAAACATACCAAGCTCAGTTATGGTATCATCTTCGAGACATCCACGTTATAGGCCTCGTCATTTAAGGTAAGAACCCACTCCATAGAGCACGGACAGGCCAAAGATATCAGCCGTATGTTTAGCCGAAATAACATGGCCGCATATATTTCCGAGTGTTTTCCCTCGGAGAGGTGGTAGGGATGGCCCGTGCAGCGGTCGGGTGCGCCTGCAGCCGCCGTGCAAGATCCCCCAGGCGTGCTGCTTCCTAAAAGCATGTTTTGCAACTGTCACCGGTAAGGTCATTATTATTGTACCCCTCAGGTTTCACCATTGCCCTCGCACATCACGATCATGCTTAGATTGCAATCTTCTCCCCCTCAATTTGATATCGCACAGAGCCAAAACCCAGAGGTAGGTCCTTTTATGACCTGAGTTTACAGATGATGCATAGCCTGCGCTTTTGGATGCGCTCTAATGGCTACGGAGTGCGCTCACGCGCCACGCGGGCTGCCCCAACCTACCCTCTCGGTGGGAACATTTAGCAGATGTATCACTGACATCCCTTTTTACTGAATTACAAGAATAAACACCCATCGTCCGTTTCAGGGATCGACCTCATGAAAATCAACAACTTCTAAATCCAATGGGCTTCTAGATCACCTTCAAATGGTGTTTTCTGCCCAGGGACCGGTGAACAGGTTGCCCATCAATATGGAAAAGGAGAAAATAGAGAAGGCCATCAAAGCCATCGGAAGGCCTGAGATTACCTTCAAGGAGATACTGGTAAGAGACATTCAGAGAGTCCTGATAGAGAAAAGTTATGACGAGGCCATAGTCTTCGCCGAGCAGTACTTCCTGAGCACCGATGTTAACGCCGGGCTCGTCCGCGCACTGGTAGTGTGCAGGCGGTATAGATTGAGTCCTATAGCAGCTACTCAGGTCCTCGACATCCTGAGCAACAGGGAGGCAGGGAAAGAGTGAACGAAAGATCGATATGACATGGGTATAAATGAATTAGATCCCCAGGGAGGCAAAGCTCGTGGATGAGGTGATCACATGTGGTGCTCACTGCCAGGAGGTTGATGCTCTCTCGCCAGACCAGACGTGCCCGCTTGAAGGCCAGATCTTCCAGAAGCGTCCCTTGAAGGATTTGCCCGAATAGTCCATATGGATCTCAAACCCCCCTGCATCGTCGGGCAAAGCATAAGTGGGAGCCACCGACCATTCGCCGGTAAGTACTAAGCAGCCATAGGGGTCCAATCCACTGACACGCCCTTTGATTCGGCCTTGATTTAGGGAATAAGCTCCAGTTACAAACTCGCCTATCTGCCAGAGCTCAACCTTCCCGCAGTTCGTATCCCAAGTGCCTGCCCAGTCCATCTCATCCCCCATAGTTCGTCTCCTTCCACATTCTGCGCTTTCTTTGCATTCTACATCATCCCAATATTCTCCGCACTCATCAGGATAGTCTTCCTGGAAAGCGCTTATCTCGCCTCTATCGGTCTCAATTATAAAGGAATTGAGCTTTAAGATAGGGATAATGGGAACCTCTTCGTAGAAATGGATCTCTTCTTCGATCAAGGTAATGATGAGGGGGATGGCTCTTTCTCCTGTCACAGTTGTATAGAAATCCGTCCTATCTTTATGCTGCTTAATGGCAGTCTTTAAAGAGGACAACCTGTAGCGATTACCTGACCATTTCTTGCACTCCACCAGAAATGTCTCGCCGCTCTTCTTGGCAATGACATCATACTGTCTTCGCATTCTATGAAATACTTTGACTATGTTTATCTTAACCTGGTAACCGTTCTCCTCGAAGATGAAGGCCGCTAGCTTCTCGAAGTTCTGCCAGACGACCCCCCCAGAGACCGCATCCAAATCCTCAATGCTTTTAATGGACCTGAAGTCCAGGCCTTTAACGGATCTAAGGTCAGGGCGCTCCTCAGATACAAAGTCCAAGCCCACAGATGGCTCAGGCTTAGTATCCATGTTCCCATAGGTTTCAACCTCGTTCCCGGAACGCCACTCGGCGTTAATTCCAGGCCCAGTTCCCCGACTCTTACGCACCAACAGATTGACTGATCGGATCTCCATATCACCCTTGTGGTAATCCATTGGATTGATTTGGTTGGCCGATCAGCGAACTCGAAGGGCCCACTAAGATATCAATATTTATGTTAGCCACAACGACAGATAGCGTAACGAACCCCTTATAAAAATTACCAGTAGTATATTTCTTAGGGAGCATAGCAGAGTGAATGGGGCATAAATACAGGAGAAAAAGCCATGTCCCAAGAGAGAAGCTCAAGGTCAGATAATAGGAGTTCTTCAAGATCAAGCGAAGGATCTTCCAGGTCAGAGGTCAGCAGATGGTATTCCAGATCTGAAAGAGAGGGCAATAGAGGCCGGGAGAAAGATAACTTCAAGCAAGACGAGACCCCGGGCCCCGGTGAATACAGACACGTGTCCTGCGATGAGGATTGGCAAGTGACCTTGGGGGACGGGAAATCGCGTCTTCCGCCCTGCGGGAAGTGCGAACCATGGGTGACTGCAGAGTACGAAAGTATCGTAATGCCTCCGAAATAAATCGCCATCCTAAGAATGACAGATCCAGGGCAAAAAGACTGAACTCTAATACAAAATAGGAAAATACAGCGTGAAAAAGACAAAGGCTGAAAGGGGCCACTCTCCCCGCGGCCTCCTTAACCAGATAGTATAAGATAAAATTTTAAGCCCTGTTGGCTCTTATGGCCTGCGCAATCATTGAGGCCACTGAGACGGTAGATACACCTTTGTCCAATGTATCCGTCGCCACCACTGCCTCCACTCCAGACCGGTAGAGCTTTAGGAGGGCATTTCCGGTCAGCACCGGGTGAACCGTCGCCAGGAAAACCATGACCGCACCTTGGGCTTTGAGCATGGATATGGCCGTGGCCATGGTCCCACCGGTGGCGATCATGTCATCCACTATGACCACATCTCTTCCTGAGACATCGATCTCCTTGGGAGCCATGGAGACCTCAGTTCCGGAAAGCCTGGTTTTCTGCAGATAATCGCACTCAGCTCCAAGGCCCTTGGCTGCCTCCTGGGCCATGTGGACAGCGCCCTTGTCGGGCGATATCACCACGGGCTTCATGAGGTTCATCCTGGCGAGGGCCTGGGATAGAAGGGGGGTCGCATCCAGGTTCTGGGACAAGGGCTTGAAGTGGTCCAGGACCGACCTAGCATGGATGTTGATGGTGTAAACCCTGCTCCCCTCACATAGGAAGGGGTTCAAGGCATGGGCCACCGCTCTAGCGGTCATGGGTTCCCCGGGCTTGAAGATCTTGTCCTGCCGGGCGTAGCCGAAGTAGGGTATTACCAATGAGATTTTTTTGCCCTGGCATATGTCCAGAAGCTGCATGAGACAGATGATATCCCGGTCCGTGGGCGTTGACTGAATTACAGTAACCTCATCACCAAGGGCTGTGGCCACCTGGCTGTATGCCTCCCCATCGGGGAATACCTTGTAATCAGCCATAGCCAGCTCCTCTCCCAAAATGGCCGCCACCCTCCCTGCCAGAAGCTGGGAGGAGGGGCCTCCTATTACAACCATGAACCCCTCTGAATTTACTATTTGTTTAGCTTTCAGCTATCTGCTAATTATCTGTTAGCTAATCGGATATTAAATAGGTGGATGTCAGCCAGCCAGGTGTTAATGTTAGTAACAGCTGGTTTGACTAACCTCGACTAACTTAACATCGATTAACTCCCCACCACTTTCATCTTCAGGCCTATAGTCGGCGTCACCACAGGCCCAATAGCCCTGATATCGGTGCCCACCATCATGTCCTTGAGGAGCTCGAACATATTCCCAGCCAGCATGGCCGAACATATTGGTTTTGGGGTCTCCCCAGGGACCACATAGAAGGCGTTTCTGGCCTCCACCGAGAAGTCGCCTGATATGGGGTTAGCTGTGTGGGCGCCTATGACGCCATTGACCAGTATTCCTTTGGTCTCAGCCAGAAGATCGATGGGATCCCTGGAGCTTATGACCAGGTTCCTTATACCGACCCTTGGGACCTCTGTATAACCAACCCTGACGGCGCTGCCTGTGGAAGATGTCCCAGCCTTGCCCGCAGTGTAGCTGTCGTAAAGGAATCCCATTAAGATCCCGCCATCCACTATAGGGGTCCTCTGGGAAGGCACCCCTTCACCATCGAAGGCCGATGTCCCCATACCTCCAGGAAGGAGGCCATCGTCGACGATGCTCAGGCTCTCCGATGCCACAGGCTGACCCACCCGACTGGCCAGGGGGGACCTTCCCTTCTGGACATTATCAGAGAAGATGGCAGGGATAAAGGTGTACTCCATGAGCTCCACGAAAGCTATGGGCTTCAGCAAAACGTTTACGGTTCCAGTCTCGGCCTTGGTGCCTCCCAATGATGTCCTAGCCATCTCAGCAGCGGCCCTTCCCACAGACTCAAGACCAGGCCTCAGGGAACGGGAGTTACAGAACTCATTCCCCGTGGCGTTCTCCTCTCCCGGACCCCTGGCCACCGCCTCCAGAGAGGCGTGCATGGCCGACCCTTCCTCCTGGCGCTCTATGCCGTGCGAGTTCAGTATAAACTCGGTTCCAAAAGAGCAGGATACTCCACCTGAAGTGGGATCGGCGCCAGAGGTCTCCCTGCAGCCGAAGAGCATCCTTTCAGCCATCTCCAGGCAGTCTTCGGGACCCATCTTCTCTAAAGCAGGATCTAGAATGCCCTCGGGTCTCGTCCCAGGCTTTGGCCCCGGGAGGGACCTCCAGGCCTCATCGCATCCCCTGGCTCTGGCAGATCTAACGGCGCTCTCAGCCACAAACTGGAGCTGGGAGAAGTCGTTGGTGCTGGAAAATCCTACAGCACCTTTAACCACCGCCCTAAGACCAAGACCCCTGTGAAGTCTCTCGCTGGCCAGCTCCACCTCATCCTTACGCAGGTCGACATCGGTCGAGCGTCCCGCGAATCCAAAGACCTCGGCCTCCTGCGCCCCGGCCCTCTCAGCCAGCTTCAAGAGCTGCTGAGCAGAAGCCCAAATCTCATCCGATGTACCTGAGATCCTCTTCGCCCCCGGCGCACTCGTAAGGCATCTGAGCCTTCTCCATCTCCTGGAGCTTGCTTATGATCTTCTCCATCTCCTTGGCCCTATCCGCCAAGGCCTGCATGCCCACGCTGACCTTGAGGGCCTTGGATAGAACCTTGAGAACTTCCTGGGCAGACTTGGGATCCACCAGGTATCCGCTGGTGACGCCCATGAGGCAGACGGCATCGATTTCCTTAAGTCTTCCAAGGCCTAAAAGTAGGCCGCTTACGCCAACGATCCCACCGCCGGGCTCGTTTTCCTGGAAGACCACACCTAGACCTTTCATCTCCTCCACCAGGGCTAGGTCGTTCGCCGCGCCAAGGACCGTGGGCTTATCCACGAACTGGCCTATGCCGTAGCCGCCCAGGGTGTAGATCCTCTTTACACCCATCTCCTGGGCCAGGTCCAGAAAGACCCCTGTGAGCTCGTAGTGGCCCTCGTTGGTGGCACTCTGGTAGTCGCCTACCAGTATGAGAAGATCAGGCTCTCCGTCCTTGCCTTTGTACGCATAAACCTCATTTCTGACCTGCCTGACAGTGCCGTCTTCCTTCACCATCACCTGGGGAGGGAAGTGAGGCGAGTAGATCTCCATGATCTTCTCAGCCTTGAGCTCCTCCACTATGTGGTCTGCCACCAGCTTACCTACATGGCCTACTCCAGGTAAGCCTTCGACCATTATGGGATCCCTAAGAGGAACCTCTTTCAGCCTACGAACTAAGGTTTCTTTCATCTAGCCTCTCAGCTTTAGCGCTTTGATTTAGCGCTCTGCGATACCTGCCGTAGGGATCCTCCGGGGAGAACCTGGCAGGCTTTGTGGTGACAGTGGAGGCCTTGCACCTGGGGCATTCATCCCTGAGGGTGTACTGGCCGCAGGCTGTGCACTTGAGTATCTTGGACCTCATGCCTCTCTTAAAAACGTCCCTTCGCCGCCGTGCTGCTCCATATATTTAATTACAGACTGAGCCGACTTCTTTAAAGCAGACTCGGCGTGTTTGTAGTCAGGGGCCGTCACGTGCAGCCTGTACCTGGGAGCGCCCACGTAGGCCACTGTCAGGGTGACTTCCTTGTCCTTGATGCGCTTGGCCTGCTTCAAAGCCTTCTTGATGACCTCTATGCCGTCAGGAGATGAGGAGGTCATATCCACGTACCCTGAGATCTCGACGCTGGGAATCTTCACGTTCTCCTTGGCCAGCTTTTCAAGGAGGCTTACGTCCTCTTCGGTTAGGCCTATGTCCTTAAAGGCGTTGGAGCCTACCACGGCGGCCTCCTCGAAGGCCAGGTAGAGGCTGTTGAAATTGGAAACCAGGGCATCGGCTACGCGCTTCAGGTCCTCGGGCCTTCCGTCGTAGGCCATCTGCAGCCACTTACCCGACTTCTGATCAGCCTTCCACTCCTGAATCTTCTCGCGCCTCTGGTGCTCATTGACATCCTTCAAAGAGAGGTCTATGTGGTGCCTGGTCCTGTCCACGCTTAGGACCTTGCAGACGATCTTCTGGCCTTCGCGAACGTGGTCTCTGATGTACTTGATCCAGCCGCTGGCCACCTCGGAGATGTGTATGAGGCCCTGCTTCCCCTCGTACTCATCCATGGTAACGAAGGCCCCAAAGTCCACTACCTGAGAGACGGTACAGACCACCAGATCGCCCGGCTCGGGCCAGCCCTCGCGCTGCATCGAGCTCACTCGAGGGCTTCCACCAAGGCGGTCTTAAGCTCTGCCTTTCCGCCCCTGGGCTCAGCCAGGGTCCTTCCGCAGACCAGACACTTTACCACGGTTGCGGCGTTGGCAAAGATTATCTGCTCATTTCCGCAGTCGTTGCACTTAACTTTCAGAAACTTAGCCAAGCTTTATCCCTCCACCAGATCGAACTTACCGGCCCTGAATCCCGCGCGGTTATGGGCTTTCTTGCAGGCGGTGCATCTATACCGAAGGTTCAATCTCTTGGTGGGTTTATCGCCACCTGGAACCTTAGAGAACTTACCCTGATTACCTATACCATTGGCTCGCAGAAGCCTCTGCCTCTTGATATGTGTCATGGAGGATTCCCTTCCCTTCCTCACCCTCTCCACGTTCTGGGGAGTGTGCTTGTTACAGAAGGGACAATGAGCTTTAACCAGCTTTGGCATCTTCACTTAAATCATCTCTTGATCTCGACTATGTCAGCTAAACCCTTGTTACGCAGATTTCTGGCGTGAACAGCAGGGAGGGCCACCACGTCGTCCTTGAAGAGGAAGTAGTGCTTCCCGTTTACTCCTATGAAGGTTGGAACGCCGTCCAGCAGCCGCACAATCTCGTATTCCTGGGATATATCTTTCCGGTCCGTTAAAGGCTTTTCGGTTCCGTCCGTCTCATTGGAATCGCCCTTTATGCCCTCGATGCGCTCCACATGGGACTTTATCATCTCGCGGCCCTTGAGGATGGCCGATATCATCTCGGCGTGAATCTGCTCCTCCTCCTCAGTCAGGCCCTTAAGGGCGCCTTTCTTGGAGTTGGAGAGGGCGATCCTCAAAGCGCCCCGGACGATCTTTCTCATCCTCTGATCTATGAGCTTGCTTAAGCTGTTTCTTTCGCTCTTCGAGGCGTCCTGGAGAATCTGGGCCTCCACGCTGTAGGGATCGGCCATCTCCGAGAGCTCCGCCTCAAGCCCGTCCAGGTAAGCTCCAACCTGCTCATAAAAGTTTTTATCAAGGGGCTGAAGCTCAGCGGATTTCCTCTCATCCCTTAGGGTGTTAGATAGGTCCAATTCCATCCCAGCCGTCGATATATAGGTTATAGAATCATAGATCAAAAGCTTTACTTAAGCGCTACCTAAGCTCGGCGACCCCACGAGCCATGAGAAAGATCGCCACGCCCATGGGTACCTCCAAAGGACCTTCGGAGAGGTTATAGCTCTCCCCTAAAACCTCGGTCTTGAAGGGCCTGGTTACGCGGATGGAGACTTGGTCCTCCCCGAAGACCACGGCATCGTTCAATGGATCGAAATCCTCCAGAGTGGTGACGGTCAAGGGCGTTACACGGAAGCCAGAACCACCATGAAGGCTGCCCGGACAGCGTATGATCCTCCTTATATCGGCTGTCACAGGCTCATCTGTCTCCCCTCTTTCCTCGTCTAGGCTTATGCCCACCCTCACGCCCTCGCCATCCAAGTCCTCGGCAAGGAGCCTCTTCCAGATATCGGTGCTGCCCTTGAAGAGGTCCAGGTTTCCAGCCCGGATCTTATCCAAGACCCCATCCCCGGACAAGCTTTTATAGAAGACAGCGGCCTTCTTGGTCCCTATGCCCTTGCTTTTTGACAGAACCTTGATTGCCTCTTCTTCCTCCAGGGACCTTACCCGCTCCACGAAGGAGATTATGGAGCGATTCACCCTGCCACCCCAACCAGGAGAACCTTGCGCCGGTGCTCTAAGCATTCTTGCGCTCTCAGAGCCACAGTCGCCGGCTATGGGGATCTCGCGTATGAAGCTCTCCAGATCGATGCCCCTTCCGGTGAGGTAGTCCACTATCTCCCGCCGCTCATCGCTGCCCATGGCCAAGATCCTTTTATCCCTGACGTGGATGTGGTAGCCCCGGCCTCCTGAGAAGACGATGCTCACATCCTCCTCTGAAAAGCCGAAATCCTCCAGAAGGAAGCTCAAGAGCTTTTGGGTCTCCAGCTTCACCAAATCCAGCATCTTCCGGTAGGATTTAGGGGCCTTTTTCAAGTGATCGGCATCTAGATCGAATATTAGGTCGGCACCTCTCCATCCCTTCTCCTTCATGGTTGGGGCGTCGGGCCGGTCGTAATAAGCAGCCGAGTGGTAAACGTGGGCTGGAACCATGCTCCTTAGGTAATCCATGATCTCACCACCAGAGAGATAGGACTTGTGGCGTCGCATCCCGGCGCCATCGAAGAGGAGAAAGCCCCACTCTCTAGCCTCCAAGACCGGCGGAAGGTCCAGGGAGCTTTTGCAGTAGTACTCCAGAAACCTGGACTTAAGGAACTCCCTGGTCAGTGTATTCAAAGGCGGTACACCTCCGGCCTTCTATCCTCAAAGCATGGAATCTCCAACCTAAAACGGTCACTTGCATGCAGGCAGATCTCCCCGTAAATGATAGACTCACCAGGGTTTGCCTCCGAGATTATATCTCCCTGAGGTCCCAGGATCATGGACCCGCCTCCTTGGGCCCAGTTGCAGGCGATATGGTGAAGCTGGTTCTCTATTGCCCTGGCCTGGCAAAGGATCCTCCACTGGCTCAATCTTGATGCCGGAAACTGGGCTACAGTTGCCAGAAGATCTGCGTCCTGTAGGGCCAGAGACCTTCCGACCTCAGGAAAGCGCAGATCGTAGCAGACCTGAAGCCCAATCTTTCCAAGGCTCGTCCCAATGGAGGCTATGAAATCTCCACCCTGGAAGTAAGGTCTCTCAGGGACAAAAGGATGAATCTTGGGCCTGAACTGAACCCTGCCTCCTTCGATGCAGAATCCGAGGTTATACCAGCGTCCCGCCCCAGATTCTGGGCTTTGATTTTCAGTCATCCCATGATCAGGATTATGAGGGCCATCCATCGTAGTGTTAGGGTCCTGACTGACGGCCATTACAGACCCTAGGATGAGACAGCTCTGCTCCTCAGATAGCTCTAAAAAGGGATTTAGATAGGGGCAGGACAAATCTTCAGGCGGTAGGTCATAGCAGAAACCTGTCAGGAAGAGCTCGGGCAGAGCGATGATCTCCGCCCCACGCCCTACCGCCTCCAGGGCCATATTCAGGGCTCTTCTGGCATTGGATGATTTATGGCAAAGCTTGATCTCCATCTGAAGGCAGGCTGCTAACACATCGTATAAAGGGAGAGCCGTATATATTAAGATGATTATCTTACCAAGGAATGCACGAGGGACCTAAGGAGCGGTGATACCAGATTCTTGAGGATTACCGATCCCATGGGCATACTGGCCTCAGGTTCCGTGAAGAAGCTGGGCACGAAGCGCAGGAATTTGGAAGGGGATAATCTTAAGGGTCAAAGGAAAAACTCGAGGTAGTAGCTTTAGTGGTAGGACAAGAGAGATAACAGCCATAACGATAGCAATGATAAGAGAACCGAGGATAAAGAAGGTTAACAGTTAATAGGGAAATAGTTAGGGCTAACTTTCTTCTGGCAATATAGGTTATATATTCAGGATCAGCCTATAGCGGTCCCAATGCTTCAGATCACTAAGGAAAAGATATTTGAGATCATGGAGCCAGTGGATAGGGGTAGCAAGTGCTTTGAAGCCTTCATCATCTCCCTAATAATCCTAAATGTCATTGCGGTCATCCTGGAGACTGTGGACTGTATATATGCCATCTATGTCCCTATCTTCGATGCCATCAACCTCTTTTCAGTTGCAGTCTTTTCAGTCGAGTATATCCTGAGAGCCTGGTGCTGCACCGTGGACCCAAGGTACAGAGACCCAGTCCTAGGCAGGCTGAGACATGCCCTGACGCCCATAGCCCTGGTGGACCTCATGGCAGTGCTGCCCTTCTACATGCCCATTGTCTTCCCCTATCTCAGGTCCTTCAGAGTAGCCAGGCTCTTTAGGCTCTTCAGGCTCCTGAAGCTGGCCAGGTACTCCGAGATCGTGGGGACCTTCATAGAGCTCTTTAAGCGGAAAAAGGAAGAGCTGGGTGTGACCTTCTTCACATTGATGATCCTACTGGTGTTCGCCTCCAGCCTCATGTACGAGGTCGAGCGCGACGCCCAGCCCAAGCTCTTCTCCAGCATACCCGCAGCCATGTGGTGGGGGGTGATCACCCTGACCACGATAGGGTACGGGGATATATACCCCGTAACTCCCCTGGGAAGGATCATAGGCTCAATCATCGCCTTCATGGGAATTCTACTGCTGGCCCTGCCCACGGCCATCTTCGCCTCCGGGTTCATGGAGGTCCTGGGAAATAAAAAAAAGAGAGTGAGGTGCCCTTACTGTGGAAGGTGCTTTGAGGAGGAGGCTGTGACGGAGGCGCATGACGCCGATGCGGAGATATCTGGAGCCGGAGGAAAGGTGCCAGAAGATGAAGCAAAGATGCCTGAGGCCAAAGTGGAAGTCATAACGCCTGGAGATAAAAAATAGCCACGCGCTTCGCCCTAATCTGTTACTTCTCGGGCACTGGAAACACCTTCAGGGCTGCCCACCTGATTGGAGATCTCCTCAAGGATGCGGACTATGAGGTTCAGATTAGAAGCATCGAGCAAGGCCCTACCACCGGCTCCTTCGACCTGGAGGTCTTTGTCTTTCCAGTCTATTCCTTCGCCCCTCCTGCGGCCATGATCAGGTACCTCAAATCCCTACCCAAGACCAATCCAATGGCAACAGTGCTGGCGGTCCATGGGGAGCTCAAGTCCGTCCCAGGCTACCAGGGAGGGGCCACCGCCAAGGTCTTCAGGATGCTCAAGAGTAATGGCAGGAGGGTGTTCCTGACCGCAGCCGTGGGCTATCCTGCCAGTATAACCCAGCTCATCAACCCCCCAGAGATCGATGACCAGAGGAGGATAGCAGAGAAGGCCGATAGAAGGGTCCTAGAAGTGGGAAGAAAGATCGCCCTGGGCCAAAGAAGCCTCCAAAACTGTAATCCCCTAGCTCAGGTCATTCTATGGCCCCTGACCCTCCGCTTCTCCATGATCGCCCACAGATTCATGGGAAAATTCTATGTTGCCGACGATGGATGCAACTCCTGCGGCCTGTGTATCAGGGCCTGCCCCGTCAAGGCCATAAAGCTCCGGGATGGAAGGCCCCGCGGGTCCTGGAGCTGTGAGGCCTGTCAGAGGTGCATAAACCTCTGCCCTCAGAGGGCTATACAGACCTCCAATCTCAGAGCCCTGATGACCATATGCCTCATGTTTTCTCCCCTGGACTCGTGGATGGGCCTCGACCTCCCATATGTGTTCCACAAGATTATTCTATGGTCATTGGCATACCTGGCTGCGGTCTACTTCCTGGATCAGGCCCTGGCATACCTGGAGAGGATGGCCTGGATTGGCATGATCACAAGGTTCAGCTTCACCAGGGGATTCAGACGTTACCTGGCCCCAGGATACTACCC
>DAXJ01000057.1:12007-12895 GCA_002506335.1 Methanosaeta sp. UBA114 | reverse complement strand
AGGCTTTGGTTTTGATGCATTCAGCTTCATGCATACCATGTTGTACTCTTTGTTAAAGGGGTTGGACCAGACTATGCTGGAGTCGATCCTGGACGCAGACAGCTTGTATACGGCATTGAAGCGGATCAGAGATATGTAAACTTTGCTGTTCTTGACCATGATATCGCTCATGTTCATCGAGGGTTCGACGAAGATCACATTATCATTGCACTTGTACTTCATGTAATAAGTGAACCATGTATTATGTATTGGAACTGGTCGCATCCAGGACCGTGGAATTGCCATCCACTGCCTTAGGCAGCTCATCGGCATAAGCGCACTAGGAGCTCTCCCACAGGCCAGTCAAGACGTTGAAGCCAGTAAGGGTAAAGGCGAGAGAGATGAGGATCACTAGGGCCAAACCCGCCTTCAAAGCCCTCATGGTGCCCTCGCCCTTGGTTAAATATCCCACAGCTACGAAATAGACCAGAAGAGGGGGAAGGAAATTTCAGCGCTCTACGTTCCAGGGCTCGTAGAGGGACATGTAGCCCCGAAGAAAGAGGAAGGTGGGAAGGACGCACAGGGCCTTAGCTTTAAAGGGTAGACACAAGGCGAATAGTAAAACTACCAGCAACATAAGGATGGATCCCGTGGCATAGGCCCTGAGTGTCAGATTTACGGAATTGGGGTAGTGAAGGACGAAGGCCGATACGAAGCCCGAGTAGATCAGGTCGATCTGCTCCAGGGGCTTCTGCCCGTAGCGGAGTACTAGAGGGTTGAGTCTCCATGATACACGGGCGCCGAGGCCATGCGGTCCATGGTGAGGCTGTAGTCAGTGGCCCTAAGAGTCCACCCCTTTACGGAGAGAAGATAGACGTAGGCGATAACTAGGGGCGTAAAGCCCAACAG
>DAXJ01000057.1:7118-11674 GCA_002506335.1 Methanosaeta sp. UBA114 | reverse complement strand
CCTCCATCGTCTCTGAGCCCGACAGGAACCGGAGGAGGACGGTAGAAGGCAAGCGGGGGGATGAAGGCCTCACCCTGGGCGTGGAGGAGCAGGGCCAGGGACACTAGAAGAGCTGTATGAAACCAACGATCTCTAAGCAAATAGAGGAAGAACAGCATGAGCACACCCTCCCGCCAGACATCCCCCTCCTTCAGCAGCTCATTCAGGGACTTCAACCAAACTTCACATCAGAGCCGTGCCCAATATCGCCATATGTAGCCAATAATTAGTTTAGAGGCGTTAGAATAACATAGACGTAACTTTCGGTTACATACATAGCCCCTGGTCATGATGAAGGTTGGCCCGGATATAAACATTAAGAACTAACGGTAAGTGACGGAAGGTCCTATACCATTGTACTATCGAGATCCGCCGCCGGACCATAGCGTGGTCCTTGCCCCATCAGCATCACCAAAAGGCAAAGGTTTAATCCAGGAAGTGACTGCGAGAGGGAACACGCCGCCCATCTTATCCACGCAGAGGCCAGGTATGCTTTGGGAAGGGCTAAATAGGAAGGACTGCGTAACGTTATCCAGGATCTACTGAGGTGATGAGGTTTGGCTGAAAAAAAATATTACGTCCTCCCTGATCTGCCCTATGCCTACAATGCGCTGGAGCCCTACATATCCGAGCAGACCCTGAGGCTTCACCACGATAAACACCATGCCGCCTATGTCAACAACGCCAACAACGGCTTAAAGAAGCTGGAAGCTGCCCGCCAGAGTAATACGGAGCTGGACATAAAGGCCCTCTTGAAAGACCTATCCTTCAACGTCGGCGGGCTTGTCCTCCACAATCTCTTCTGGGACAACATGACCCCCGCCACTCAGGCCAAGAAGGCTCCTTCCGGGACCCTGGCCGATGTGATAAATGGCGAGTTCGGAAGCTTCGATAGGTTCAAGAAGGAGTTCACCCAGGCGGCCAACAGCGCCGAGGGATCAGGATGGGCGGCATTGAGCTTCTGCAAGAAGACCCGGAGGCCCATCATCATGCAGGTAGAGAAGCACAACGTTAACGTCTACCCTGCCTTTGAGATCATCATGGTCCTGGACATCTGGGAGCACGCCTACTACGTGGATTATAAGAACGAGAGAGCCAAGTTCGTGGATGCCTTCTGGAACGTAATCAACTGGGGTAAGGTGAATGATAGGCTGGAGATGGTGATCAAAGAGGGCAACCAGTCCTGATCTCCTGCCATAAGCTTTTATCATCGACCTATAATCAACCGATAGTTTTTTTGAATTTTTTAAATACAATCCTGTGAGGACCGCTAATTCAACCTAAAACCTATATCTCTGGAGACTAAGGATTGCCTCACGATCTCAAGGTACGGCGTTTACTCCCGTTTAGTCGCTGCAGTCTGCGGCTTGTAGGCTGAAAACCGATAGAATCCTCTGATAAACCATAAAAAAGAGAGAAGATTCTTGTTTAATTGCTATGTTTTGAGAATGGCAAAGGTGCCACGGGAGAGCCGCTGGCCTTCGGCTCGGATTTAGCGCCGCTAAACTGGAAGGATCCCATGATAGCCCTAGCACCATCCTCGAACTGGGTATAGCGCTCCTCAGGGGCGTAGTAGGACAGCACGTAGGCCTCATCGCCCTGTACCGTGTACTGCAGGAGGATCTCGTAAGGCGTGCCACTGTCGTCCAAAGTGTAGAGGATCTCCTTTCCGGGGAGGATGGATACGGTGATATTCCTCTTGGAAAGAAGCTTGAAGCGCTTATAGGCGCTCTTGAGATTGGAGGTGATGGCACTAGTGTACTTATCCAGGGTGATCTGCTGGTCGGATGGGAGGGACTCCATCTGCACCGTCACGTAGCTGGTCGGATTATCGACGTCACCTCCCGGAGCCAGGAATCCCACCACCATTCCCAGGTCATTGGCATCGGGCTCTTTAGAGAGCCAGCCCTGAGGATAGCTCATGGTAAACCCATAAGTCGTGTTCTCATAAGCTTCCGTGCCTGAGCTCTCGTAGGCATCAGAGACCGACTCGAGGGAGATGGTCAGAGCCCCGGCAGTATCCACAGAACTGCCCTGAATAACATCGGCATCGCCATAGATAGCTGAGGAGGTAGGCAGTGCAGGAGAGGATTGGGCTGAGACGCAGGCCAAGATGATGCAGAAGTAGATCGCACCCAGGACCGCTAGTTTAAAGGTTCTTACAATAGGCATAGTAACCGTATATGATGGTGAAACGCCGGCCTTAAGCATTTCCTACTTAACGCCATGTGAGATAGCATCAATGTAGCCAAATGGTAAACGGTGCCTCAAATCTTCATCGCCATAACTTCGGTCTGACCACGGCAGCCTCCGCCATCGCCTGGCCCAGGGGGACCAACCAGGAAGAGCCTGCCCTCACCCCTCAGCTTATAGTTGCAGTATCCATGTTCGTTCCAATCCTAGCAGCCCTCATAGTGAGAACGCTGAGAAGAGAGGGCTTTGAGGACGTGGTCCTGAAGATCGGTCCAAAAAGGCTGTACCTACAGGCTTATGCTGTAGTCCTGATAGCATTCATCCTGGCCTACGGCCTGAACTCCGCATTCATCTCCAGGCCTGATCTTACTATCCCCACCTTCACCCAGATATACGGTCTTCCCGCCACCGATAATCCGGGCCTTATCCTCCTGTCCCTGGCAGCCGTCACCCTAACGGTAGCTCCACCTGACCAACTCCATACCTGCCTTTGGCAAGGAGTTCGGGTGGAGGGGCCATCTTTTGCCAAGATTTATGACACTCGGTGAGAAAAAAGCCCTGGGGATCTCAGGAGTGATCTGGGGCCTCTGGCATGCCCCCCTCATATTGCTCTTGGGATTCCACTACTCCGAGAGAAGGCTCCAAGGGCTGCTGCCCTTTGTGGCCATTGCTACACTCCTCGGCATCACATAGATCCCTTGGGGCTGATTTCGGGAAGCATTCGTTTAGCCTCCTTCGCCCACGGCAGCTTCAACGCCCAGTTCTACGGCGCCTGAGTAGTGGCCTTTCCTGGCGTGGACCACCTGCTTGGAGTGAGGAACGACGTCACTGGAGTTCTGGCGCTTCTTTTGCTGGCTACCTGGATCTGAGCCATTAGGCATGGAGGAGGGAAAACGGGAAGGACCTTGAGTGCTAGGAGTGGATCACGACGATTAGAATAGAGCGATCTATACACAAGCCCTTCCTTAATCATTCCCCGATAATCCTCGCGCTTCGCGATAGATCACGGCACATCAACCAGCGTCGCAAATTACCACGGTGTTGGGGCAGTACTACCGCGCATCAGTTCACTTTGATGATTGGCTCAGGTTAAACCCTAGGCGCCTATGAATAGGTCAGACGGCCAAGTTTATCATAACGCTAATCTTGGAGACGGGGTTATAATAATTAACATTGAAATATAATCAAAATGGATAAAATGAATACAATCGTTAAGTATATTTACACCGTTGATTCGACGAAGAAAGGTGCCAAGACAAGGACATCCATAATCAGAAACGATCCTATAATCTGCAGTCGAATATCGATATCCGTAAGGGAAGAAACCCCAGTAAAAGCTAATAAATCACTTTCGCATCATCTAGGGCAGGATTTAATACCTTCGAAGCTAATTATCCAAGCGTAATGCTTTACTACTACAAGAATAGAGTTGGATTAAGATTTTAAGATAGTCTTGAATTAACCATGATTATTATATCTAGAAGTGAATGAGTAGATGCAGGCATTACATCTTAGAGGGGATGGGTGTTGAGTTCCAGAATCATTCAGCAGACTCTTGAGGGTCTATCAGTCTCCGCCATGCCTAGGGTCAGGACTACTGACGGGCATCTCATGGACTGGGACAGGGAGTCCATAGTCAAGCAGCTCATGAAGGAGACCAAGCTCTCGGAGCAGTTCTACAAGGTCCCAAGCATCGGTGAGGAGGAGGCCAAGGAGATAGCCAGGGAGGTGGAGAGGAGAATACGGTGGATGAACGTGAAGTACCTCAGCGGCCCCCTGGTCAGAGAGATCATGAATGTAGTGCTCCTGGAGAGGCACCATGTGGAGTGGAGGAATATCTGTACCCGCGTGGGAACGCCAGTCTTCGATGCCCACCTCATCGATATAGGCAACGGCTTTGAGGCCAGAGAGAACGCCAACCTCCAGGAGAACGCCGAGACCAGCCATAAGAAAAAGGCGGACAAAATTAGCAAAGAACAATATTTATTACTTTTGCCACCATATCTTGCCGACCATCACCTGGCAGGAGATCTTCATATACACGATCTGGAATATTTTGGCACCCGTCCTTTCTGCCAGGACTGGGACCTCAGGTATTTCTTCTACTACGGCCTGATGCCCGATGGCTTGGGAACCAAGGCCAGCGTCGCAGGTCCAGCCAAAAAGCCAGAGGTAGCCATCCTCCACGCTGTGAAGGCCCTGGGCAGCGCTCAGACCAACTTCGCCGGCGGCCAAGGATTTTACAACTTCCTCACCTTCATAGCCCCCTACTTCGAAGGCCTGGAGTACGATGAGATAAAGCAGCTCATGCAGATGTTCGTCTA
>DAXJ01000057.1:0-6855 GCA_002506335.1 Methanosaeta sp. UBA114 | reverse complement strand
TACGAGATGACCCAGATGATGGTGGCCAGAGGCGGCCAGCTGGTATTCTCCTCTGTCCAGCTAACCCCAGGCATCCCCAAGTTGTGGCGCGATAAGCCCGCAGTCTACTCAGGCAAGGTGTGGGATGGGAAGGCTGCGCCACTCAGGACCTACGGACGTTTTGAGCGCGAGGTCAGGCTAGCCTTCAAGGCCCTGATGGAGGTCATGCTGGCAGGAGATCACTGGGGCAAGCCATTCAACTTCCCAAAGCCGGAGATCAGCCTTGAGCCTGACTTCATGAAGGAGGACGAGGAGTTCAACCAGGCCCACCCCGACTTGCCTACCTACCAAGATCTTTACCTCCTCACCTTCAAACTGGCAGCTGAGTACGGGACGCCCTACTTTGACAACCAGCTGCCTGCCTACAGGGGCGCAGGCAACGGAATATCGTGTTACCAATGTTGCGCCTATCAATTCGCCGCCACTTTTGACAGCGACGACCAGTTTATGGAGAAATTGTACTTCAAAGACGGCAAGCACTTCTCCATGGGCTCCTGGCAGGTTGTCTCCCTAAACTGTCCCCGGGCCGCTTACCTGGCCAGGGGCGACGACGACCTGCTCTTCGAGTACCTCAGGGGCCTCATGGACATCAGCGTAGAGATCTTCAAGGTCAAGAGAGAGTGGATGAACAGGGTCGTAGAGAGCAGAAGAATGCCCTTTGCCACCCAGTGCCCCAGGGACCCGGCCACCAATGAGCGTGGCTCCCAGGCAGTTGATTTGGAAAGCCTGGTCTACACCATAGGCGTGGTGGGGGTCAACGAGATGGTCCAGTTCCACACCGGCCACGCGATGCACGAATCCAAGGAGGCCTGGAAGCTAGCAGTTAGGGCCATGACCGAGATGGAGCTCTACGCCAAAAAACTGAGTGAAACCCACGACATGACCATCGCCCTGGCCAGGACCCCAGCCGAGACCACCGCCCAGAGGTTCGCGGTCTCTGACCTCATCCACGAGGAGTTCAGGGACTGCGCAGAGAAGGTGGTCAAGGGAGACCTAGCGGCTGCAAAGAAGAACCTCCAGAGGACAAGAGATCTGCCGATCTACTACACCAATGGCACCCACCTGCCTCCAGGGGCCGATGTGCCCATCTTCGAGAGGGCCAAGCTCGAACATGTCTTCTTCCCCATAGTGGATGGCGGAAACATATTCCACGTGTTCCTGGGCGAAGCTTCACCTGATCCTAAGGGCCTTATGGACTTCGGCATGCGCCTGGCCAGGACCACCCAGATAGGGTACTTCACATTCACCAAGGACATGACGGTGTGCCTGAGCTGCTACAAGGTCTCCTCAGGGCTTAAAGAGGAGTGCCCGAGCTGCGGCTCCCCTGACGTGGAGCACATAAGCAGGATCACGGGATATCTCCAGGCTGTGAGCGGCTGGAACAACGCCAAGAGACAGGAGCTTAAGGATAGGAAGCGTTACGACGACCTGATATAGGCCGTCGAAAGGTATATATCGGGCCTCCTATCTGGTTTAAGGTTAGCCCGTGAGGCAATTTAGGAGGAGTAAAATGCCAGCAATAATCAATAAGGACGAGTGTGTCGGATGCGGAACCTGCGTTGAGGAGTGCCCCAGCGAAGCCATAACCATGGCTGACGACATCGCTCAGGTTGATGCCGATAAGTGCAACGAGTGCAAGACCTGCGTAGAGGCCTGCCCATCTTCGGCCATCAGCGTGGAGTAACTGCACATCCAAAAGAGAACGCTACTTTTTTATTTTATTCTATTGTCCGGCGCACCGTGTTCGGGTATATAAAGGCGGTTTTTGCCCAGGCCCGCACTTCAGGGCTTATCCGAAAGGGTATCGTAAAGGACATCCCAGTCCAGGGTGGTGGCGACGCATCCTGCCTGTGAGAGGGGCACCCCCATGGCGGGTATGTCGTAGCTGTGGCACATGGCCAGACCCTGCTTTATCTCCATCGGGCATCCTACACCGATGATGGCCCTGGGCTTGTACTTCTTGATGATCCTCTTGATGAAGCTGGAGCCGGGAACTATGAAGAATTTATAACCAAGACCCTCGGCTGTCTTCTTGGCCTCGCCTACACGGCAGCGCCCGCACGCGATGCACCTAATGCCCTCGGGGGTGAGCTTGGCCGGACACTCCGGGGACCTCACGCACTGAGGCATGAAGATGAACCTCTCGCCCCTGGAGATTCTGGCGAACTTCTTTTTATTAATGTAATTTCCTAGGCGTATGCCTACATCGTCGACTATGGCATCGTCCGCCCTGGCG
Source organism: Methanosaeta sp. UBA114 (assembly GCA_002506335.1). Lineage (GTDB taxonomy): Archaea > Halobacteriota > Methanosarcinia > Methanotrichales > Methanotrichaceae > UBA114. The sequence continues at coordinate 4,580 of DAXJ01000057.1, read as the reverse complement.
ATCCAGAAGATGGACTTTATGGCGTTTTCCAGGGTGCTTATACCTATGAGCATGAGCCTGGCTGCAAAGAAGTGGCCGGTCTTGAAGGAGTAGAGGATCATGAAGGTTGCAATCACTGAGAGGATAAGCACTATTAGGGCCAGAAAGATCACGAATTCTCCAATAAGGTAGAAGAGGGAGCCAAGGTAGATATCTAGCATGGAACAGGAAGAGGATAAGCCGCACCATACTTATAATTAATCCTCCATACGCCAGGCTTCCCTGGGAATCGACTGGGCAGCCTTTTGCGCAATCTTTTTATCCCTTGGAGCAGTGAGTTTTATGCCTTTGTGTTTATGAGATGAATGAGGATTATTAATGGCTAAGATGCACAGCAGAAAGAAGGGATCTTCTAGATCCAGGCCGCCTATGGTACAAAAGATTCCCGATTGGTGTGACACCAGCAAGGAAGAGCTGGGTAAGACCATCATGAAGCTGCACGACCAGGGCATGCCCGCCAACAGGATAGGCATGACCCTGAGAGATCAGTACGGAGTGCCCAGCGTCAGCCCCATTATAGGGGTCAAACTCAGCAGATACCTGAAGGATAATGGCGCCCATCCCCAGATCCCAGAGGACCTGAGTAACCTCATGAGGAGGGCCTTGAACCTCAGGAGACATCTGAGAACCAATGCCAAGGACGTCCACAACAAGAGGGCCCTGCAGCTTATAGAGAGTAAGATCAGAAGACTGGTCAGGTACTACCATGGCGTGGGCAGGCTTGCCCCTGGCTGGGTGTACAAGCCAGAGACCGCCGAGATCGCAGTCTCATGAAAAGGCTTGAGAAAGCCGCAGAAGAGATAGCCAAGTCGATTTTGCGTTGCGAGAGCCTACGGGTGGTGTCCCACAATGATGCCGATGGGATCACCTCCGCAGGACTCATCTGCAATGCCCTCCACAGGGCAGGAATACCTTTTCACGCCACCCTCGTCAACAGGCTGGACGAGACCTTGGTAGGTACTCTGAGGACTCCTGTCATCTTCTGCGATATGGGTAGCGGAAAGCCCGAGCTTGTGTCCAGGCTCAAGGGAGATGTCTTCGTCCTGGACCACCACATGCCGGTTGGCGAGCTTTCCTGTCCCCACTTGAACCCCCACGACTTCGGCATAGACGGGGCATTCGAGCTTTCAGCCTCGGGTACAGTCTATTCCGTTGTGAGAAATATGGGGAATAACGTCGACCTGGCCGGCCTTGCCCTGGTAGGGGCCATGGGGGACCGCCAGGCCATGATTGGACCCAATAAGGCCATCCTGGATGAGGCTAAAGAGGCCGGGACCGTGGAAGTCAAGGCAGGCCTCAAAGTGGCCGAGGACGGGCCGGTGGAAGAGGTCTTTGAAAGATCCATAGAGCCACTTCTTGATTTCACCGGGGATCCGGAAAAGACCAGGGAGTTTTTGAAGCAGGTGAGGGTCAAGGGAGAGATAAAAAGCTTGAACCTCCAGGACCTATCCAGGCTCACCACCGCCCTGATATTGAAAATGCTCACCCAGGGCAGCTTCTCTGCTGAATCCGTTGTTGGCGAGGTCATAAGGCTGAAGAAGGAAGTGGTAGAAAATTCCCTAGAGATGGTACAGCTCTTAAACGCCTGTGGAAATAGGGATGTTCCGGGCCTGGGCCTCACCCTCTGCCTGCGGGATAAGAGCGCTCTCCCCGCGGCCAATGAGATGGCTGCGGAGTACAAGAGAAATATCATCCGTGAGATCAGAATCTTGAAGGAGAAGCGCCAGGAGCTCAAGAACATAAGGTATCTGAAGATGGAGGGAATGGAGGCAGGAGCCGTGGTGGCGGGCCTAGGCATCAGATACCTCTTCACCGATATGCCCCTCATAACCCTCAACCATAAAGAAGGTATAATCAAGATCTCGGCCAGGGGAAATAAACCCCTGATAGCCAGAGGCCTCGATCTCTCAGTTGCCTTGAGAAAGGCGGCCGAGTCGGTTGGGGGCGTTGGAGGAGGGCACACCGTGGCCAGCGGCGCATCCATTCCACCTGGCACCGAGGAAAAGTTCCTGTGCTGCGTGGATGAGATCGTAGGTGGGCAGCTCGGAGCTTCTGGGAAGACCGCTGTGGGAACTGCCGGACGGAGCAAGGCTTGATTAAAGCAAGGCTAACCCTTTACGGCGAGGGCGCTGCAGATGTGGCAAGGGCCCTCCAGCCGGACAACCTGCCCAATATGGACCTCAGGACTGAGGGAGACTGCCTTATCTTTGAGTTCTGCACAGAGAAGATAGGGACGCTGCTCTCCACCGCCGATGATATTCTCATGAATCTGAAAGTTGCCGAAGAGATCCTACAGACTTCAAAGGACTAATCCAGTGTATTCCCCGTTTTTTGTATCAGCATAATTCTACTCAGCACTGCTGCTCAAATAAAATGGCCAAGGAGGACAAGCTTCGCAGAAGATACTAGAGTAATCCTGGATTATAAAAAAGCATGCAAAAGACCCATGAAAGGAAGGGGGGTCAACTACCATGCCCTAAAGGACGGGGCTTGCACCTGAGCAAAAAATCCCGATACAATAGGTAGGTGTTGACGGCTACCCTAGCGCGCATGTTTCTAGCTGCAACGGCATTTGCTGGCCCAGAGAAGCCACAGCAAGTACACGCAAACTCATCCCTGTTAGGACGGTTAGATCGGGATATACAATGGCAGATCGGGCATTCCTGAGATGTATAGGCAAGATCCACAAATACCAGAGGTATGCCAGCTATGGCTGCCTTGTAGGTCACGAACTCGCTAAGCTGTCCGAAGCTCCAGGATGCACGGTCACGTCTCTGAGGCTTAGGTCTGTGACCCAGAAACTACAGCTATATCTCTCAAGGTCTGCTTTAGCCGCCTATCTCAGTGCTCATATAGTTAACTCCATGGGTATCGTTCAGTGACATTTTTCGTGAAATATGTGTATTATGTCACCGAACAGACGACCCGAGAAGGAACATCCTGACCGCTTCTGAAAGATAATAATATCTCCGTCAATAAATTATTAGTTACCTATTCTCATCCGCTTCCTTCTTAAGCCCCTGTAAAAATTTTCTCGGTAGGTTAAAACTTTTAACTTATAAGTTATCTTCTACCCATGGAGATAATAGCGGTTGCTAATTACCATCGCTATCTACAGCAAGGTTCTTGATTCCAAGATCAATCCCGCTAACATCTACTGGTCATAGGGAGATACTTCAGGAGCTTCTACCACAACGCAAAGGTAGAAGATGTTCTTGATCATGATAAGATCTGCCCGACCTCATACCCCGTCCAATCGAGCTTCCTGGTACTCGCCCAAACGAATAGGGAGTATCTGTCTGCATTCCAGGATGGTCAGAGAAAACTTCTCAAGTCATTTCCATGACCTAATCCTATAGTCATAGGCGATGGCACCATCGAGCCTGAACTCCAGTTTGATGGACTTATCTCTCTTGTAAGCTTCACAGACATTGGAAACAGCTTTTATGGTGAGATGGGAAGAAAGGCCAGACTTAGCTCTTTTGTCGTAGTACGTAGCCTTGTGGACGTTAAGCTTGTTAGCACAGTACATCTCGAAAACAACTTCAGATATGGCATTACAGGCTTCGTTGAAGCGATGCATGGTATCCAGGAAAAGCTCGTGCTGCTCTTCAGTGGGCTCAAGCTTGAGCATCTAGGTCTGAAATGCTACGTTGAATATATAGGCGATAAGCGGTTAGGGGCCCATTACTACCAGGAGGGAAGCTATGAAACTGGAAGCCATCTCCCTTTAGGGGGAGGGGAGAAAACCACCGAAGTATTTAATAAAATTTCGACGCCCGCGGGGGTATGACAGACTACTGGACGCAAAAGGATGGCCGATAGATTCAACAACAGCACCAGGGCTCTGGTGGATGAGTATAGCAAGTTTGAGGTGCTGCCGGGATTATACATTAACGGCAGCATCACCCTTAATGAGAACATCGCCGACTTCGCAGGCATCACCGTGGGCTTATCATGCGTACAAGCTCCCAGAGAAGGCCGAGCCTGAGAAGATCGGCGACCTCACCGGAGATCAGAGGTTCTTCTTGAGCTTCGCACAGATGCGGAGGCAATCACAAAAGGATGAAGCCTTGAGAACCCAGGTCCTCACTAACCCCCATTCTCCGGCCGAGTTCAGGGCCAACGGGCCGCCCCCAATGTGCCCGAGTTCTACCAGGCATTCCCCGGCGTCAAGCCTGGAAACAAACTCTACAAACCGCCTTCCAAGAGGCATGTGATCTGGTAGATCCTGGCCTTTATCATTTTTTTAGCGACCGTTGACATTATATAACCTACACCAGATATCATGGTTAATAGACATGAATTTGAGAGAGATAGATCAAGGAAGGATCAATGGAGGGTGATCTCTTGACAAGCTACGTTCCAAGCTATCTTCATATGCCCAGGGATGAGCTTGTGGAGATGGCAGATAAAGCTAGAACCCTGCTCAAGAAGTGCAGCCTCTGCCCCAAGGGGTGTGGAGTCGATCGCCTCTCTGGCGAGAGGGGCTTTTGCAGGGGAGGAAGGCTGGCCAGGATATCGAGCTATGCACCTCACTT
>DAXJ01000106.1:2772-6188 GCA_002506335.1 Methanosaeta sp. UBA114 | reverse complement strand
GGATATCGAGCTATGCACCTCACTTCGGCGAGGAGCCTCCCCTAGTGGGCACCGGAGGCTCCGGCACCATCTTCCTGGCCGGGTGCAACCTAGGCTGCGTCTTTTGCCAGAACTACGAGATAAGCCAGGAGGACGACGGCATAGAGATAGAGGCCGAGCACCTGGCCAAGATCATGGTCTACCTTCAGGAGCTTGGGTGTCATAACATGAACTTCGTGACCCCAACCCACTTCATGCCCCAGATCCTAGAGGCCCTAGTGATAGCTAGGGACATCGGCCTTAAAGTCCCACTGATCTACAACTGCGGAGGTTACGAGTCCCTGGAGACCCTAAAGCTCCTGGATGGGATCTTCGACATATACATGCCCGACATAAAGTACGGCTCTGATGAGATGGCCCTCAAATATTCCAAAACCCCCGTATACGTCGAGCGCTGCCAGGATGCGTTAAGGGAGATGCACCGCCAGGTAGGAGATTTGAAGATCGAAAACGGCCTGGCGAGAAGGGGCCTTTTGGTGAGGCACCTGGTGCTGCCCTGTGGCATAGCCGGCACTCCATCCGCTGTTAAGTTCCTGAGGGGCTTATCTAAGGATACTTACCTCAATGTCATGGCCCAGTACCGTCCTGCCCACAAGGCAGGGGAGTACCCCGAGATCAATAGGCCGACCACTACCAAGGAGTATACGGAGGCAGTAAAGCAGGCTATCGCTGCCGGTTTGACCCGGGGGCTGGATATCTATTAATAGCCTACGCCTTCACGTAACTACAGAATGATCCCCTTCGAGTACCTCGAGCACACCGCTGACGTCAAGTTCCGCGCTTACGGAGGAAGTCCAGAGGAGATGCTGAGCAACGCCGCCCGGGCCCTCTTCAACGCCATGATAGATACATCGACCATCGTGGTCAGGGAGACCTGGAAGGTGGAGCTATCCTCCGATAGCCTGGAGCACCTGGCCTACGGCTGGTTGTCGGAGCTCGTGTTCCTCTTTGAGACCGAGTCTGCAGTCTTCTCGACCTTTGAAGTCCACCTCCATGAAATAAAAGGAAGTCCCGACAAGGAAAGCTCAGGATGGAAGCTTTTGGCAGAGGTAGGAGGCGAGAGGATAGATCAGGCCGTGCACTCCTTTGAGAATGAGGTCAAGGCCATCACCCTCCACCGGTTCGGGGTAAAGAAGAACGATCACTGGTGCTTACAAGTTGTTCTGGACGTGTAACTGATGTTAAACAAAATCAGCGATAACATCTACGAGGTGCCCATGGGCTACAAGCCCAACATGAGGGTTGCTGGGAGGATCTTCGTCTCCCCGCCCCTCATGGAGATGATAGAGCCCGGAACAGTAGATCAGGTGGCCAATGTAGCAACCCTCCCGGGAATTGTCAAGTATTCCATGGCCATGCCTGACGCTCATTTAGGCTACGGCTTTCCCATTGGGGGCGTAGCTGCCTTCCGGGAGGAGAATGGCATTATAAGCCCTGGAGGGGTCGGCTTCGACATAAACTGCGGTGTTAGACTCCTTCGGTCTGATCTAGAGTCCAAGAGAGTAGAGCCCATGATGACCCAGCTGGTGGATGCCCTCTTCCACGCCGTGCCCTCGGGCGTCGGAGCCACTGGAAGGCTCAAGGTATCAGATCAGCAGCTGACCGGAGCATTCATATCAGGGGCTAAGTGGGCCGTGGAGCAGGGATACGGGGTGAAGGAGGACCTCGTCCACTGCGAAGAGAACGGGGGCATGAAAGGCGCCGATCCCTCCCAGGTGAGCGATAAGGCCAGGAAAAGGGGCAGGCCCCAGTTAGGGACGCTTGGCAGCGGCAACCACTTCTTGGAGGTTCAAAGGGTCGAGGAGATTTATGATGAGGAGGTGGCCAGTAAGTTCGGCCTCTTCAAAGGTCAAACAACTGTCATGATCCACTGCGGCTCCAGAGGGGCAGGCCACCAGATATGTACAGATCACCTAGAGGTTCTGAGTAGGGCTGTGCAGAAGTATTGCATAAACATCCCCGACAAGCAGCTTGCCTGTGCTCCCATAGGCAGCCCTGAAGCCGATCACTATTTCGGCGCCATGGTCTGCGCCGCCAACTACGCCTGGGCGAACAGGCACATCATAGCCCACTGGACCAGGGAGGTCTTCGATAAGTTCTTCCCGGGATCTAAGCTGGATCTGATCTACGATGTGGCCCACAACGTAGCCAAGAGAGAAGAGCACGATGTGGATGGCCACAGGGAGAGGTTATATGTTCACAGGAAAGGCGCTACCCGTGCCTTCGGGCCCAGCAGATCCGAGGTTCCCCAGACCTACAGGGATGTAGGCCAGCCAGTCCTCATTCCAGGGAGCATGGGCACTCCGTCCTTCGTCCTCTGCGGCAACGACAAGGCCCTTGGATTGACCTTCGGCTCGGCCTGCCACGGAGCAGGGAGGATTATGAGCCGTTCCCAGGCCAAGAGGACTTATTCCGGACAGGAGATCAAAGCCCAGCTGAGCAAGGCGGGAATATCTGTCAAGGCTACCAATCCAGCCATGCTCTCGGAGGAGGCGCCCCAGGTCTACAAGCCCTCCACAGAGGTCGTGAATGTGGTCCACAACCTAGGCATTGCCACCAAGGTGGCCAAGCTGGTGCCCTTAGGTGTATCGAAAGGATAAATCCGTCAGGTACACCTGGCGAGCTTAGTCACGCTCGCACCCATCAATTTTATCTTTACCATCCAACTTTATTGACCTTAAGGATATTATAAAAAATATTAATATGGCAAAATCTGAGAATTCGCCTATTAGGAGATGGTGTCCTAAACTTAATTTAAGTACTGGTTGGAAATATATAACACTAGCGAATGCTCCCCTCCCTAAAGGTCGGAGCTTCCCTCTATTTTACGAAGAGATTGCATTCCCAATCTCAGAATGTTCATGGCTGCGTTGAGATCCTTATCCATGGATAGACCACGTTCAGGGTAGTTATGGGCCTATCTCTGACTGCTCTTTCTTAACTAGGAGGCCACACTTGGAACACGTATGAGACAGGCTCTACCAGGTTATGGTTTTTGAGCATGTTCTTTATACTCAGGTCTTCGAAGGCTGTTACGCCAAAACGGTCTACAAGCTCACAGCTAACTTTGTTGATGGTATCCGGTCTACGATTAGCGATCCTCACATGGACTCTCTCAACCACATTGAGAGCTTTCATCCACTCAGAATAACCTTTCGGAGCCTTAAAGTATTCTCTCTGAATCCTGGCTAGCTCCTTTTCCCGGGCTCTGAAAAGCCTTGGATTCTCTATCGTCTCTAAGTTGACGAGGGCGGCAAAGTTTTCCAGGCCTACATTGACACCTACGATAGGACCTTCCTTACAGGAAGGGAGAGTTACACCCGTTTCTATGGAGAAACAGAAAAACCATTTGCCGGTGGGCACCATTCTTAGGGTTA
>DAXJ01000106.1:0-2483 GCA_002506335.1 Methanosaeta sp. UBA114 | reverse complement strand
TGATCTTGACATCTCCTATCTTGGAGAGATAGAGCTTACCAGATTCGAGCTTGAATCCGAACTGAGGATTGGTGAAGGAACTGTATCTATCCTTTATCCCTGAACCTGGGATAGCCAGGTATCTCACCAGCCTTAACCCTTCTGAAGAAGACGTTCAGATCCAGATCTACCCTTTCCTGGACGCTCTGGAGCACTTGGAGATACACTTCCTTAAGTTCAGGTTTCTCCTCTTTCCAGGTCGTAAGGATGTTATGGATCTCGTATTTGGATACGGGTTTTTGCTCTTTCTCCCAGGCATTCTTTCGCAGGGCAAGCGTTTCGTCGTAGACCCATCGGCACAGGTTCAGAGCCCGCCACCATCTTGGTTTTTTGGGATTGGGTTGAGTAGGTCCTGAACTTGTAAGCCTTGAATGTATCCATATTTACGATATTATTGAAATTTGTAGATCGCTGCATAAACGGAGAGGCTCTACATCATGTGCGGTTACATCGCAACTCCCATTAGCTCTTCGGATTAGTGAGACCGGCATGAAGGACGGGGCCTTTCGCCCACCTCGACTCCCCGTGAGGTAAAAAAGGTGTAGGTTGTGCTCCTCTTGGCATCACTTATAGCATTGACAACTGACGGTAGTAGTTGTGGCAGTTGGCAGCGCCGATGGTTTCAGGAGCTTGAAGGCCACGATTATTCCTATTAGGGCTAGAGTTGCCACTACCAGGAAGAAAGGCTGGAAGGCGCCCATGATATCCTTGATCTGGGAAGAGACTATGCCACCGATGACTGCACCGATACCGTAAGCGGTAAAGACCAGACCGTAATTCTTGGCGTAATCCTTAATTCCGAATAAGCTTGCAGTAGCCGTTGGCGCGATGGTCAGCCAGCCGCCAAAACAACCCCAGAGTATTGTAAAGCCAATGGTGTAGGCCATCTGAGAGGCGTAATTGGTATAGATCAACAAGCACGCTGCTATGGTGAACACGTAGGTTATTATGGCCATGTTCATCAGCCCCAGCTTGTCCGTCAGAGTGCCGAAGATCGGTCTGCCGCCACCGTTGAATATGGCGAATGGTATGATCAGGTTGGAGATAAGAGCAGTCCTTGCTACAGCATCAGTGATGCCTGCACCTGCAAGCATATCATGTCCTACAGGACCGGCTATTCCTATGGCAGTAAGGCCGGCAAGGGTGCCTATGGCATAACAGATCCACAGTCCGTAGAATGTGGTGGTCTTGATCATCTCATTGGGCATAAAGTCGCGCTTTATGGCAGATCCTGCCTTGGGTGCGGGTGGCTTCCATCCTTCAGGACGCCAGCCTGCTGGGGGGAGGGACATAAACATAGAGAGCGCTACGATTATGATGAGGAAGGCTGCCCCAAAGAGCCTCAGTATATCCATGATCTCCATGCCACCTGCTGCAAGGAACTTGTTTATCTGAGTGATTAGCGCCGAGGAGAATCCGAAGCCCAGAACAGTCAAGCCTACGGCCAGGCCGCACTTGTCTGGGAACCACGCCGCAGAAACAACAATAGGGACACCATAAGCTATACCCACGCCAATGCCGCCGATGACTCCGTAGAGCACGGTTAAAGTCACGGGAGATGTGGCATAAGAAGCTGCTAACCAGCCCAAGCCTACCAGCACTCCACCTATCATCGCCACTTTCCTTGGTCCTATCTTCTGAATATATGGACCTGCCAGGGGCATGGCCAGAGCGAATACCAGGTAAAGTGTGATATAGGGCCAGGTCATATCCATGGTGCTGGGAGAAAGCCCTATGGACTTGAAGTGGTCCAGCAGTGGAATTCTTATCACGCCATAGGCATGAACAGCGCCTAGACAGAGATGAATAATCATGCCCACGATTACCAGGAGCCATCTTCCTGATTCGGGTGGCATTCCCAATACCTTTATGTTGTTAGCCATATGATTACCTTTCGTCATAGTTAAATCTGCGAGGAGATCCGCATTCTTCAGGGGGCGAGAGGGTTTGCGCTCCTCCTAAATGCTATTCTTGTCTTAACCACCAGGTTTTCGAGCTTTGCGCTCTGCGTAACTCGCTTGCCTGTGGTCACGTGGTGCAAGGAGACACTACCCTCTATGATCGGTGTGGCTGAGTACGATAAGCTATTTATGTCAGCTAGTGCTACCATTATAAGGAGCTTCCATGCAGGCATAGGAGAAAAACCTAATCCATCATACTTACATAGTACAGGCGTTTTTGCCTTTGGGTCTGGCCCAAAGACCCGATCCACGAAGCTGCCATATAAGAGAACGCCTAGAATCAGGTCCACTATGGATATGAAGAAGCAGTTCATCTAGAGAATCTCCGCCGACTGATTTAGTATTAGTATATGCAAATTACTATTACGCGTAAAAGATCACATATCCGGATGACTATATAACATTAACTTTGTTACAAAACGTACATATATGGATGACCATATAGCTAAAATACATTGGATTAAATAATATAGCTATTGGACA
>DAXJ01000021.1:32200-45817 GCA_002506335.1 Methanosaeta sp. UBA114 | reverse complement strand
GGACTCCGCTCTACTACGAGTTGAAGTTTCAGCCCCAATCCTGAGTAGGGATGACGTTGTACTGAATTTTCTTGACAGCATGGCGCCCCAAGGGATCGCTAAGCTTGGAGCGGCGGTCTTTGATATAGGTATCGAATGGCATGAATCCGCTCCTGGACAAATTCGGGATTTCCTTAGGAGGGCTTATGGGGATTCCAAATTATAGACTAGTTTGTAAAGACGCCATATAAAGGTTGGCGATATGATATAGATATGTCTCATAGATAGCTATGATATAGATATCTCGAATCATCTTATATCAGCAGTGTTTTAAATTCCAAAAACCCATGGAGCACTAAGATATGAGCGGCCGGGATCAGCTTAAGCGCACAAAAGAGACCTGTCACAGGTACTGCGCGCCATCTTGTGTGGACCAGAAAAGAAAGGGCTTTCACATTGAGCTCCTAAAGCTTCGACCTCACTGGTCGGTGCAGAAGAAAGAAGAGCAATTCCAGAAGATCGATCTGGGAGATAAAGTGCCCTTTGACATAGCTCTGCCCCTACCGGCTAGGGATGAAGAAACGCCCGGATCAGACCGAGGGATAAGGCTTTTTTGGGAAATGTTCAGGTGCCAGGAATGCGGCCGGTGCTGCTACACTCCGGGAGCCGGCCTCTGCCTAGAGAAGGAGGATTTTGAGCGGGTTTCACACCATTTGGGCTCCAAGAAAAAGTTTAAAACTATGTGCAGATACGACAAAGCGCTGGGGGTCTGGGTCCTCAAGCTGCCATGCCCCTTCTATGACAAGGATGGCAAAAAATGTCAGATATATACCATAAGGCCCCAGACATGCACCAAGTATCCGCTCCACCCTCCTCTGAAGGAGATGCCTTACAATCTAGCAGTGGACGCCTTCTGCCCGGCAGCTCGGGAGCTGGCCAAGGAGACCCTCGGTTGGTGGATCATCTGTGAGAACAACTGGTCAAGGATTCTTGGTGGCCAGAATATAGACAAGCGGACACCATAAAGCTGAAAAGTCAGAATTGAGGAATATCCTTCAGCTCCAACTGCACCCTCATCCATCCTAGCCTATCCGATCGCTCTTCTTTATTGAGGCTATAATGGCCGGCCTCATACCATTTCATGGATCTGGGCGAGCTCCCCACTTCCTAGTATTGAATGAACTTCTCCCTTGCAAAGAAGGCGTCCTTAAGGCCGAACTGGACGAAGAGCGCCGAGGGCTTTCTATAGCGTAGCCCAGAACCTGAGAGCTGTTCGTAGCAATGCCCCTAAGCGCGGTTTCCTTATCAAACACTGAGAAAGAGGTAACATTGAGGATGTCATCAGCAAGGTAATACTGGTAGAACTAGATATCTCTGTTTTTATATGCTCACAGGGCCCTTAGCTCCAGCTCGATCAGATCTAACCTTAAATTTTTCATAAAAATAATTAGGTCAGTCGTTAGAAAAAATTTTTCAACAGCACCGAGGGATTATTGGGTAGTATCAAGGGCAAGTTATAGGTTCAATTAGCGTCAGTCCTACACATACCAAATATAAATTTGTTATATGGTTCTGGTTTAAGCGTTGGCCTAAATAAGCCCCTCATCATGCATGTAATCGATGATCTCAGCAAACCCGGGTCCATAGCTGGCTTTAGCCACGTAGTCCGACATCTCCTTGAGCTCTGGGTTGGAGTTACCCACAGCTGCCCTGAATCCCGAGATCCTGAACATGGGTATATCGCTCAAGCTGTCGCCGATAGCTGCGACATCCTTAAGGCTAATCCCTAAGTGCTCTGCCATGCGCTTCAGGCCCGTACCCTTATCGATTCCCTTCACCTTGATGTGGACGGCAAACTTGGTATCTATGAGCTCCACAGGAATGCCCAGGTCCTGGAGGTACCTGGATGCCTCGATAACATCGAAGTTCCTCTGCAAGGCAATGTCTGTGAACCTGTAGCGGGCATCGTGTCTCTGGAGGTTTGGGGTGATCTTTCCAAGCTCCTTAAAAGCTCTCTCGCACAGCTTTATATCAGCTAGATAATCCACTTCGTCATCGGAGTAAGAGACCACGCCGCCGTTCTCAGCTATGAAGGTCTTGGGGATGTCAAGCATCACGGCCATGGACCTGGTGAAGCAGTGGGTGTTGCCGGTGGTCAGTATCACGGGCATCTTAAGCTTCCGTATCACCTCCACAGAGATGGGGCAGAGGGCCCTATGATTGTCGGTTAGAGTACCATCTATATCCACAGCCATGGCTTTAATCAAGTTCTCACACCCTCCGAGATTCTCCGATGACCAATTATTATTATTAGCCTCCAAAAAGATGATCCTAGTGGCAAAAAAGGTTTCGTAGCAGAAGATCAGTGGGTGAGGAGAATAAGCGGGACACGGGAACAAAAGGAAGGTGAGAATATGCAGACGATTAAATCTAGACCGGCTCTCCAATGATAGGGGTATACTTTTTAATAACCCGCTCCAGGTCTTGGATCGCCACGGGCTTTATCAAATAATCGTCCATGCCCGCTGCCAAGCACCTTTCCCTTCCATCTGGGAGAATATAGGCGGTGATGGCTATGATCACCGGCTGGCAGGAGGGACTCAGGCGCTTGCGTATCTCCTTGGCCGCGGCCATGCCATCCATGCCGGGCATCACCAGATCCATCAATATCAGATGGTACTGCGCGTTCTCAAGGGCTTTGAGAGCTTCCAAGCCATTGCCAACTGCGTCGGCTAGGTAGCCCAGTCGCTTGAGAATTAATAATGTCACCTTCTGATTGGCAGGGTCATCTTCAGCAAGCAGTATACGCAGATAGCTACCGTTGGATCGACCCTTGGCGCTTGTTTCTAGCACTGCGCTAAACCCCATGAACAGGAGCTTTATGAATTATATAAGCGTATCTCATAGATAGAGCTATGATGAATACATTACAATGAATAAGAGGGTATTGTCGTAGATCGCGGCAAATGATTGGGGCTTCTGCGAGAAAGCTCTAGTTGAGGCCATGACGGGGGGCTCCTTTGGCAGCAAAAGGAGCGCGATGGCTGGGATACCATCGCATTTGGGCTGCTGCAACCGTAAGACTTATATTCGTTGATTGCCGTAACTAATTTGGCGAGAGTCGAGATCTATTTTGTTCCCCATAAACCGAGCTTTCGCCTCCCTCCTTAACTTTAGCCATCAATTGCAACTACTGGATATATCGATAGCAGAACTAGTCGCTGCTAATTATCAGAGTAGCTGATAACTGAACGCGTCAGCCCATAACCTCGCCCCCTATCACCCTCTAAGCATCTCTCTCCTATCAAGAACTTCTTTAAGGTGGTCCTCATACTATCCATGTCCACAGGCGTTACTATGTAGCCGTTCACGCCGGAAGCCAGACACCTCCCGTCGCTTATGTGAAGTACACACGCTCCGGGGCGACGATCTCGGGGGCTGGCGATCCTCCGGACCGTGCCTGCTTATCTTTACCGTGGCGATCAGTCCGTCTCAGGCATCTTGATCTCCATGAGCACCAGGTCGTAAGCCTGGAGCGTTGCTGGCGATATAATTTATATGGTTAGCCGGACTTTAAGAATCGATGAGTATTGTAGCATATAGTATCATTTCTCATGCTCTAACTGAATTAGCTTAAAATAAACGGAGATTACATCCCAGATCGATTTTTGAGGAGATCGGTACCATCGCGACCGAAAGGGCATGGCTAATTTTTAAGGCCCTCGGTGGTTACTGAGAATATCGCTTCACCATCTGGCAGATTGGGAGAGTCCATCAGCCTTGCTATCCGTTTCTCGCCCTTGGAATTCCTCAGGTACAGCCTGAAGGTTGCAGTATATCCGAGCACGTAGCCTTCCATAAAGAAACGATAGCATAAAGGAGAATTGGAGAAGGAAGAGCCCAAATAGACTCACCTGCTCCCTCTTCGTCATCACGGTAAGTCACTTAGAAAACCGTTATATCGCCTTCGGCGCAAAAAAGGTTTCACCTATTCTCATCATACCGCCTGAACCTACAAGCTCTCATGACTTTAATGGCTTTCATTTCATCGAGTTTGCGCTTACGCTTCATTTTTCTATCTCTGGCTTCGCTCATGGTTTCACTTTTCTTTTTTAACCTTGCCATTCCAGTCATTGCTTTTCTACTTTTACTTTGAGCCTGGTTTTTTCAGCCATATCTTCCTAGGCCTCGCTCAAGGATCTCTACTTCAAAGCCAGCCACATAAGAGCACAAAAACAAGTCGCTTAATGCTGACTTCTTAAATAGCCTCTGTCGGCAATCAGTTCTTCATAAAGCATCAAATTCCCTTAGCAGTAGGGCCATCACATTGCCGTCTATGGACTTTAGGGATTCAGCCAACTTAGCTTAAGCATTAAACCTTTTTTTGATCAGCATGTTAAGGCCTCCAGAGTCTCCTACCTTTCGCCGGCGCCGAGGGATGGCCCGCCTTTTCCCTGTGGCATGCCGAGCTCCATGCCGGCCTGCACCGCGCGTTAGTAATAATCTTGAAAAGAAAATCCGTGGAGTTCAATTCAAAACCGATCAATACATAGATGGTAATGGTAGAGGGCCCGCGGCCTAATTGCCCAAGAAAACACCCTATGCCCATTCAGTGCCGTTTCTATGACATCAGTGCCGTACACCACTTCTATAGCCTTTTATAAGACGGAACGATGAGGGGTCCCGTCTCAATCCTTCAAACCTTCAGTGGTCACCGAGAATACCGTCTCGCCATCTGGCAGATTTGGCGAGTCCACCAGCCTTGCTATCCTCTTCTCGCCCTTGGACTTCCTCAGATACAGCCTGAAGGTAGCCGTATGTCCGAGCACATGGCCTCCCACGGGCTTGGTCGGGTCCCCGAAGAAGGTATCGGGCTTGGCCATGACCTGGTTGGTTACGAGGATCAGGGCGTTATTGATGTCGGCGAATCTCATCAGGTCATGAAGGTGCTTGTTGAGCTTCTGCTGTCGGTCGGCCAGCGTGCCGCGACCCACGTACTCAGCCCTGAAGTGGGCTGTGACAGAATCCACTATGAGGAGCTTTACCGGCCGCTCGGACCCCCTGGCCTTCTCAGCCAGGTCTATGGCGCTCTCGGCCAGAAGGATCTGGTGGTTGGAGTTATATGCCCTGGCCACGCTGATATTCTTTAGGAACTCATCTGGGTCCCATGTCCTGCCCTCAGGCGCCAAAGGAAGGCCCTTGATCATCTGGGCTATTCTCTCAGGCCTGAAGGTGTTCTCGGTGTCTATGATGATGGCAGAGCCGTCCAGACCGCCCATCTCTCTTGGCAGCTGAACGTTTATGGCCAGCTGATGAGCCACCTGGGTCTTTCCAGAACCAAATTCGCCGTAGAGCTCGACTATGGACTGGGTCTCCAGGCCCCCGCCCATGAGCTCATTGAAGCCCTTGCTTCCGGTAGTGAGCTTGCCTACCAGTTTCCGCCTCTCCAGGATCTGGTCGCCAGTCTCAAAGCCGCCTATGTCCGCGGCCTCCCTGGCCCCGGCTATGATCTTGGCAGCTGTGGCCTCTCCGACCTCTGCTGCTGCCACAAGCTCGCCTGGAGAGGCAACTGCTATTGCCTCTATGGAGTTGAAACCGGCCGCTTTGAGCTTCTCAGCCGTGGCGGGCCCAACCCCTGGGAGATCTTCAAGTAATTTGCTTGGCATTGTAATATGATCCTCAGGATCTCATGGCTGGGTATATATAACTGCTTTACTGGGGCGGGGCGAAAGTGATTTTGGTTCGCCAGCCGCAGCTTATTTCCACGCTGTCGTTCCAGCCGTTCTTGACCTGGCCATCCACAATATCGGCCTTCTGGCCCAGGTCCAGGCCCTCCAAGAGGTCCACGTGCTCTCCCCAGAGGGTCACTCTGATTCTGCCAGTGGAATCGGAGATGTATATGCTGGCCACCTTGCCCATGCTTCCGTCTTCCCTATTGAACTCCCTGACCTCTCCAAGGCCCGTTACGTATCCAGAGACCGTACAGATCATCCCCGGCTCCAGTCTGGCCACGGTGTCCACCTTCTCCTTGTAGCTTACGGGCACGTCGCTCTTTCTTACTACGGTATAGCCGCCGGTCTGGATCTCGACCTGACCATACCTCTCCCTGGAAGAGGCGTTTATGACTTCCAAGCACTCCCCTGCCTTGAGGTCCATCAGGGCCGGATCGTTCCACAGAGATATGCGAATCTTGCCGGTCTCATCCCCAAGAAGGACGGTCCTGACCATGCCTTTGGAGCCATCCTTTCTCACGAACTCCCTGGGAACGCCGGGGTCCAGAATATTTCCCACCAAATTGATCTCGCCCATATCCCTCTTCACCTCGGAGATCTTGAAAGGATCCACCCTGGGCTTTATATCGGCATCCACCTCCTCAAAGCCACCGCTTCGGCCTATGCTGACCTCGGTCCCGGCATATCCCTCTTTAGCCAGGCCCCGAACCTTCAAGCACTGTCCGGCCTTCACGTCTCCCGACTTGATGAGCTCGGTGACCTCATCCCAGAGGGCTGCCCGGACGGCCCCCGTCTCATCCCCCAGAGTGAGATTGGCTACCCGGCCAAGGGACCCATCGGATCTCTTGAACTCCTTAACTGGAGAGATGGATAGGACTTTGCCAACGAAGACGACGGTGCCTGACTCGGGCCTTATCCTCCCTATCTTGATCAGGACCTCGGAGGCCCCAAGCTCCCTCGCCACCAGCATGGCAGCGGTCCTCCTGTCGCACAGGCCGCCCATGAGGGCGACCTTCTCCTCCACCCGCCCCTGGAACTCCTCTGGGGATATCTGGTCGGAGACCTGATCAAAGACCTCAGAGATCTCTCCGTCCATCTAAGCCACCCTCAGGTTAGAACCTCGTCTGCCGGGAGGCTGAGGTAAGCAGCGCCGCATCTGGCCAGGAATGCGCTGCATGCCTCATCCGAGCCGCCATCGACAGCTATGGCGCCGTTCTCTATGAGGATGGCCCTGTGGGAGACCTCCCGCACGAAGTCCACATGGTGGCTGACGATGACAACGGTTGTGCCGTACTCGGAGTTGATCTTCTTTATGGCATTGGATACATCCCTCAAAGTGATGGGATCTATGTCGCCGAAGGGCTCGTCCAGTATCATGATCCTGGGATTGGCTGCCAGAATGATGGCAATAGAAGCCCTGACTCTCTCCCCGCCGCTGAGCTGCTCGGGAAGCTTCCATAGAATCCCCTGGTCCAGGCCCATGAGCTTGAAGACAGGCCCTGCGAAGTTCATGGCCTCGATGGCGGGGAACTTAGGGAAGAGCTCGAAGAGGACGTCCCTGGTCAGTCCCAGGGCTTCCAGGGCCGATTTGGCCTCCTCCTCCTGCATATCGGTCATGGTGTAAAGGATATCCAGAACCTTATCGCTGATATCGAGCTCATTGGCCACGTTTCTGGCATGCTCTATCACGTGCTGTCCCTTGACGCCTAGCTGATAGGCTATCTGATCCAGTATGGTCTCATTGCAGGAGAGGGCGAACTCCTGGTACATTATCCCCAAGCTCCTCCTGATCTCCATCCTCTTGGGCGTGTATGTGGTGATGTCCACCCAATCCTTACCGAGCTTATAGAGGACTGCGCCCTCGTCCGGAGCCTTCAAGCCCGCTACTATCTTGAGGATGGTGGTCTTGCCGACACCACTGGAACCTATGATGGAAGTGATCTCCCCTTCCATCAAGTCAAATGACAGGTTCTCTATGTTCAGAACCTCACCCGTGCCCACCAGGTAGCTCCTCTTGCTTATGCCCTCGACCTTTATCATAGTAGATGGATGGGGCCTGGGCGTCAGAGGCTCCAGGGGCCCTATTCCGGACAGGAAGCGGCTCAGGATCTCCTCGGGATTTCCCTCGGCCACTATCTGCCCTTTATCCAGCAAGATCAGCCGGTCTACCAGGTACCTGTGGATCTCGGGCAGATGGGAGACGACCAGTATAGTTAGGCCCAGCTCCTGGCGGATGTTCTTGATGGCATCCAAGACCTCCTGCTTGGTGGAGGGGCAGGCCATTGTAGCGGGTTCGTCCAGGAGAAGTATCTTGGGCTTCTTGGCCAGCTGCCTTGCAACGATCAGCCTCTGCTTCTCACCGCCGCTGAGGAGCGTGGCCAGGTGAGACGCCTTCTTATCCAGGCCCACGAGCTTCAGGTAGTACATGGACTCGTCGTACATCTCCTGGTAGTTGGGAACAAGCTCGGGGTCAGGCAGTATCTCAAAGCCCGTGGTCCTGGAATAAACTCGCCTCAGCACATTTCTTAATGCCGACTCTGTCCAGAGGGCAAAGTCCCTCTGAAGGTGGATGGCGGTGAGCTTCATCTGCTCCGTTGCCACCTCATCTCCCGAATCAGGGGTCACAGTCAGGCCATCCATGATGATACGTCCTGAGTCGGGCGCCTCCATGCCCCGGATGATTTTTAGGAGAGTACTTTTTCCTCCGCCGCTCCTTCCCACAAAACCCAGGATCTCCCCATTCTTGGCGTAGAAGCTGACATCCTTGAGAGCCACCACCTCGCCGTCGTCGATCTTATATACCTTTGATAGATTTTCAACCCTGATCATGGAAGACTTCACCTAACCCGCCTACCCTTATCATTCTACCTGCTCCTACTGAATCTACCACTACTCTACCTACCCTGATCTTACCTACACTTGCCCTACCTAATCTTGGTACCCACATCGACCTTCTCCGAGGGCCTGAGGAGCACGGCCTTGCCCCCAATGTCCGCAGCCAGGAGCATTGCCTGGGACTCTATGCCGAAGAGCTTGGCCGGCTCTAAATTGGCTACCACCACCACCTGGGTTCCCACCAGGTCCTCGGGCTTGTAGGCCAGGGCAATACCTGCCACCACTTGGCGCGTTTCTGAGCCAAGATTTACCTTGAGCTTCAAAAGCTTGCTAGAGCCCTTGATGGGCTCAGCGGCCACGATCTCTCCTATCCGCAGATCTACCGCCTGGAACTGATCTAAGGAGAGCTTCTTTGACTTTTCTCTCTTCTCTGCCAGCTCCTTCTTTCCTCCGGCTTCGGCCTGCTCTATTCTCTCCTTGAAGATGCGCTCCAGCTCCTTCACGGTGGAATCCTCCATCTTGGTAAAGAGGATCTCAGGCTTGCCCAGGTTATGCCCCTCGGCCATGGGCACGAGAGCCTCATCGAAGAGGACATCTCCCACCTTTTCTTTCATCCCCAGCTGGGACCAGGCCGATTGCATCTTTCCAGGCATAGCAGGCTCCATGAGGACGACCATAGCCTTGGCGATCTGGAGACAAGTCCTGAGAACAGAGCCCGCCTTGGCTTTATCGGCCCTGACCAGCTTCCAGGGCTCCTTAGACTGGAAGTATGCGTTACCGAAGTCGGCCAGGGTCATGATTCCGTCGGTGAGTTTCTTGAACTCGTACTCCTCCAGGGAGAATCTGGCGTCCTTTAAAGCGGTCTCTATCCTGGCCATGGCCTCAGGATCTATCTCCCCTGCAGGCACCTTGCCATCGTAATTCTTGTAAGTAAAAGTCAGAGCCCTGTTGATGAAGTTGCCAAAGGCCCCTACCAGCTCGGTATTTACTTTATCAGCAAAGATCCTCCAAGCGAAGTTCACCTCCTTATTGTGGGAGGTGTAGCTAGCCAGGTAGTACCTGAGGAGGTCGGGATGAAGG
Source organism: Methanosaeta sp. UBA114 (assembly GCA_002506335.1). Classification (GTDB taxonomy): domain Archaea; phylum Halobacteriota; class Methanosarcinia; order Methanotrichales; family Methanotrichaceae; genus UBA114. The sequence continues at coordinate 36,191 of DAXJ01000021.1, read as the reverse complement.
CCCTTATCTAGGTAATCGTCCTTGACCCAGACCACGAAGCCCCTGCTCTTGGAGAACTTCTTATCATCAACCTTGAGCATACCGCTGGCCACCACAGCGCTTGGAAGGGCGTAGCTCGCTCCCTCCAGCATGGCAGGCCAGAAGATGCAATGGTGATAAACGATATCTCCACCTATGAAATGTATTATCTTGGAGTTCTTAGAGGGATCTTTCCAGTAGCTCTCCCAGTTCTCGCCATTCTGGGCACACCACTCCTCGGTGAAGGAGACATAACCTATGGGGGCATCCACCCAGACGTAGACAACCAGGTCGTTGTGTCCAGGGAAGGGCGTCCCCCAGGCCATGTTCCTGGTGATGCACCAATCCTTGAGCTCCTGTCTCACCCATTCAGCAGCGTAGTTCCTGGCGCTGGAGGTCCCACCCAGTGTCTCCAGGTACTTGAGAAGGAAGTCTTTGAACTCGGAGAGCTTGAAGAAGTAGTGGACCTGCGTTCTGTACTCTGCTGAATCGCCGCAGACCTTGCATACAGCATTCTTGATCTCTCCTGGCTCCAGATGGCGGCCGCAGCCCTGATCGCATTCATCTCCACGGGCAGGCTTTCCGCAGTATGGGCAGATGCCCTCGACGTACCTGTCGGGAAGGAACCGACTGCATTTGGGGCAGAATGCAAGCTCTATCTCCATTGGATAGATGTAGCCTTTATCCATGAGGGCTTTGACCATCTGCTGGGTTCTGTCCTGGTTGGATGGGTTATCGGTGTCTCCAAAGTAATCGAACTCTACTTCCATGGCCTTGAAGACCTGATCGAAGTGCTGGTGGTACTTGGCCACCAGCTCTTTTGGGGTAATCCCCTGGGTCTCGGCGTTGACTACAATGGGCGTCCCATGAGCATCTGTACCGCAAACGAAGAGGGGGTCTTCGCCCATCTTCCTCAAGCCTCTAACGAAGATATCAGCAGGGACGTAGGTCCTCAGATGGCCTAGGTGGCACTGACCATTGGCGTAGGGCAGGCCGCACGTAACTAGGATGGGTGAGCTACCTGGAGACAATTGAGAAACACCGGGTCCCCTATGGTTGGATCTTGCAGATATACGTTTCCCAATCAGAACGATTTGGAGAATGACGTAGCTATTTAATATCGTGTAACCCGGTGCATATCGCTCATTTGAGGCAAAAAACTTTTTAACGGTACTCAGTAAGAATCTTATTAGGTATAATGTAGGTGAAACCCCTTGTAGCATCTGGAATCAGGATGCCAATGGATGGCTAAGAAACTCGGTTATTTGGTGACTTAAGGCGAAGGATTACTGTTAGTTGAGCAAAGGACCTTTGAGCGACCATTTTTATCAATTAGACAAACCTGATAGCATACGCTTTCGGGAGCTCTCTACCTGAGAATGGTTAGGAGTAGCCATGCGGCAACTAAGCATGCCCATGACCATTAGGAGCGCTTCCAGAAGTATGCCTTATACCGCTTAGTCTGACAGAACGGAACAATAGATACTCGAAGGTCATCAGAGGTACATGGCTAATCCTACCCAGCTCGGCAGTTGCAGGAAAGAGGACTCGGACAGAACTGGATCTAAGTCACCAAAGATAACGAATACATACTTTTCGGGAGCCGCGCGTCTGGGGATCTCCTACCGAGGGTGCGCTCACGCGCCGTGCAGGCTGCCCTAACCCGCCTCTGGCGAAACATTTCCGCGAATCTTAAATGCCCTGGATAATAGGTGGCCTGTTCAAAAACCCCAAATGTCGTTCTGAAAACGGCCGCTGGGGTCCAACGAGTTTTAAAACAGCTTCATCAGCTCTTCTGCAATAATCCTATACCCCTCTTCATTCGGGTGATCCAGCCCCGGCAGTATCAAAGAGCCAAGCGAAGTCCCTACCTTTACCCGCTCCATCCAAGCCTCATAAACATCCAAGAACCCTACATCAAGTTCTTTGGCCACTTCGCCCACGATCGGGTAATAATTCAACACTAACCTATCGTAATAAGGTGTTTCCAGTGGCTGCGATGATAGTAGAAGAACCTCGGCTCCCTCAATCTTCACATTCTCTGCCATCTCCTTAAAATTGGCCTTGAACTCCTCCAGGGGCAATCCCATGACAGCATCGTTTATGCCGAAGTTGATGGTGACCAGGTCAGGATGGTAGGACAGGACGGCCCACGGAAGCCTGGCCCTGCCGTCCAGGGTTGTATCCCCTGGGGTGCCGCTATTTACCATGGCAATGGATGCCTCAGGGTATTTCTTCCCAAGAGCCTCCTTCCAAAAGCTTGGGAATCCTCTCCGGACCGCATAGCCCGCGGTAATGGAGTCACCGAAGGCCACTATGGTTATGCTGCAGCCGTCCTCCAGCTCCTTTCTGGCCCTGGCCACGTGCCTCCTGGCATCCTCGTAATCTCTGGACATCCTTCTCTTCCAGGATGTCATTTGGCAATCGGAGCTATTGGAGATTGCGCCTGAAGGATGGCGCCCTTCATATCCCGGATAAGCCTCTCCAGGCGGTCGATCTCTCCCTTGGCTATGAGCTCAATGCAGGCCGATCCCACTATGACCGCATCCGCCCCGGCCCTGACCACTTCCGCCGCCTGGTGTGGAGTCGATATGCCAAAGCCCACTGCCATTGGGACGTTCCCCTGGACCCTGGATATGAGCCTGGTCGTATCCGTGGACAAGTCTTTCTTGGCCCCGGTGACGCCGGTCCTGGCCACTAGATAGGCGAAGCCCGAGGTCTCCTTGAGAATCATCTCCACTCTAGAAGGGGGGGTGTTGGGGGCTATCAGAAAGATCAGGTCCACGCCGCTCGCTTGGCATGCGTTCTTCAGGGGCGTTGCCTCCTCGGGAGGAAGGTCGGGCACAATCACCCCGGTGATTCCGCTTCTGCTACAGTCTTGGGCGAATCTCCCCAGGCCCCGGGCATAGACCATGTTGTAGTAGCCCATGAAGACCAGAGGAAGATCCACGTCCCTGTGGACCTCGGCCGCCATATCGAAGTAGACATCGGTGTTCATCCCTGCTGCAATGGCCCTCTGGGCAGCTGCCTGAATGGTGGGGCCGTCGGCTACAGGATCCGAGTGGGGAAGGCCCAGCTCCACTATATCCGCCCCTGCCCGAACAAGCCTCTTAACCAGATCGGGGGTAGCTTGTGGGCTTGGGTCCCCTGCACATATGTAAACGATAAGTCGGGGTTTGCCATCTGCCAGTCTAAAAGCTTCTGAGATTCTCAAACTCCATCACCGTCGCTAGATCCTTATCTCCTCTGCCGGACACGTTGATTATGGCCAGATCCCCCAAAGACTCGGAGTTCTTCAGGGCGTAGCCTAATGCATGGGCTGACTCCAGTGCGGGGATCATACCTTCCAGCCTTGATAGCGCCCTGAATCCCTCCAGAGCAGTTTTATCATCGGCCATCTTCGGCAGGACCCTTCCTATCTCCGCTAGGTGAGAGAGCTGCGGCCCAACGCCCGGATAGTCCAGTCCTGCGGCGATTGAATAGGACTCCAATATCTGGCCGTAAGGCTCCTGAAGAATCTTGGTCAAGGCCCCGTGGAGGATGCCGTCGGTGCCGCATCCCAGGGAGGCCCCGTTATCAGCAGTTTTATCGGTGAATCCAAAGCCCCTTCCTCCGGCCTCTACAGCAATCAGCCTGACGTTATCATCGAGGAATGGAGCGAAGATCCCCATGGCATTGGACCCTCCGCCCACGCACGCCACGATGGAATCGGGAAGTCTTCCTTCAGCTTTCTTTATCTGCCATTTAGCCTCCAGGCCCACTACGCTCTGGAAGTCCCTGACCATGGATGGGAAGGGGTGAGGTCCTGCAGCAGTCCCCATGAGGTAGTGGGTGCTTCCGAAGCTCGCCGCCCAATCCCGGAATGCCTCGTTTATGGCATCCTTTAAGGTCCGGGAGCCCGATCTGACGGGTATCACCTCGGCGCCCATGAGCTCCATCCTGTAGACGTTCATCTTCTGCCTCTCGATATCCA
>DAXJ01000021.1:25285-31860 GCA_002506335.1 Methanosaeta sp. UBA114 | reverse complement strand
GCTCCGGTCTCAGCGATAAGCCTGGTCTTTCCCATGTGTTTGGCTACCAGGGCCTGGCCTAATGTGTTGTTAAGCTTGTGGGCGCCGCCGTGAACCAGATCCTCCCTCTTTAGGTAGACCTTGGTCCCAAGCTTCTGGCTGAGGGTCTCGGCGAAATAGAGCGGCGTGGGCCTTCCTGCGAAATTATCTAAGAGCTTCGAAAGCTTAGATGTAAACTCTGGGCTCTTCCTCAGGCGCTCATAAGCCCCATCCAGCTCGGATAGAGGCTGGACCAGGGTCTCAGGGATGAAGGCGCCTCCGTACCTGCCAAACTTCACCCCTCGGAACTCGGCTACTTCAGGCATTAGATCACCGTCTTTAGTGTATACTAGCTTACTTCAATGTATACAAAGGTGCATCGTATATAAGCTTTGTCTGATATGGGCCTGCAGTCTCCCGCGGGACCAGACCTTAAGGCCCTAAGGCGGATCAGCTTCGGTTGTCGCCTAGATCTCGTGGAAGCTCCCCGGTAAGGCTCTCGATCCTCTGCTCTGCCTTATCCAGTCGTAGGCTGCAAAGCCTAACAAGCTTTATGCCTCGCTCAAAAAGGTCAAGGCTCTCCTCGAGGGAGAGTTTTCCCTCCTCCAGTGCCCTAACGATCCTATCCAGATCGCTTAGAGCCTCCTCCAGGTTAAGATCAACATCAGTGATTCTCTTCACCTCCTTTGCTCCTCCCTCCATTCCCCTCTGCCAGGTCTCCTGCATCCTCTACCCTTCCCAGAGCTCTACACCTTACTCGGCCGTCGGAAAAGAGCAGCTCCAGCTCATCCCCAGACCCGGCATCCTCTGCCTTGATGATCAGCTTGCCATTGGAGGAGACGGCTATGGCATAGCCTCTGGAAAGAACTGCCAGAGGGCTTACAGCCTTGAGGCGTCCTTCTGCTAGAGTTAGACGGTTCCTCAAGTAAAGCGCCCTGTCTACCTCTGCCTTGATCAACCTCTCCTTCAGATAATCCAGGCGCTGGCGATTCTCGGTCACCAGGGCATAGGCCTTCTTGGCAGAGAGGGCCCTGCTCAGGTAATAGAGCCGATCCTCCTCACGCTCGAAGCGGGACCAGAGCATATTGGTCATCATGGCCTCTGCCTCCTTCAAGCGGTCTTGGAGCTCTGAGCTGCTTGGAACAGCCATCTGAGCCGCAGCCGTAGGCGTGGGGGCTCTGACATCCGCCACGAAGTCGGCAATGGTGACATCGGTCTCGTGACCCACTGCCGATATCACAGGAGCGTCGCACTCAGCTATGGCCCTGGCAATAATCTCAGCGTTAAAGGACCACAAGTCCTCGACGGACCCTCCCCCCCTGCAGACTATGACCAAATCGGCCCTGCCCTGGAGGGCTCTTATGGCAAAAGCGATGCTCTCTTCAGAACCGTCACCCTGGACCTGGGCCGGGGATAGGATTACTTTCGCAGGGAAGGACTCTAGGATCTTGAGGACATCCCTTAGAGCTGCTCCATCTGGGGAGGTGACGACGCCGATCCTGGAAGGGCACCTGGGCAAAGGTCTCTTTCTCTCCACGTCCAATAGTCCCTCGGCGGAGAGCTTCTTCTTTAAAGCCTCGAACTCCTGCTTTCTAAAGCCACGGCCTGAGTCGAGCTTTATTCCCTTAGCCACCACCTGGACCTGACCTCTCGGTCCATAAACCTCCACATCGCCATAGACCAGAACATTTAAACCGTCTTTGAGCTGGAACTTGAGCCTGCAGCCATCACCCCTAAAGAGTACGCAGGAGATCTGAGACTCCTTATCCTTGAGGGTGAAGTACCTGTGGCCCGACCTGTGATTGACCACGTTAGAGAGCTCCCCACGTGCCCACAGGTCGTGGAGACGTGGATCTGCACTCAATCGGTCGCTTATTCTTCCGTTAAGCTCTGTGACGGTATAGGCCTGGGTCAATGAAAGAAACCTGGGCGCGCCGGGTATTTAATTCATACCAGCCGAAGAAGAAGGTTATGAGGCTCGAAGGGGGCTTCCTCTGGGCCAGGTTTGTAGGCAGAAAAAACTGGTTCTCAGCAGATGTCGATCTCAATGTAGAGCCCATAGATTGTTTTATGGCCAATCCTGGAAGACTCAAGGAGGCACTGATTTCTCGGAGGAGTCTCCTGGTTAAAAAGGCCTTTGGGGTGAGGAAGATGGGCTTTGATGTGGTGGGCGCCTGTATCAGCGAAAGGATTGTGCACTTGGATACCCGGTTTGTCAATGCACTGGTTGAAGAATCACTCGAGAATTAGAGGCTGCCCGAGCTCCAGGGCTATGATACGTGAGATCGGAGCTATCCTGCGGCTCGGGGAGGATCGACTTTCTCCTCGATCCGCCTGCTTCATAGAGGTGAAGAGCTGCACCGTAGCAAAGGACGGTATTGACCTCTTCCCCGATGCGCCGACGGAGCGGTGAAGAGACGCCAGCTTCTGGGGCTGAAGGATGCCCTTGGTGAGGGATACAGGATATGTATAGTCGTCATGATATAGATGGATGATGCTGCAATCTTCGGGCCCAACTGGAAGATCGATACCAAGTTCTGCCATACCCTGGTGGATGCCTGCCGCTCCGGCACCGATATCCTGGCTTATGCAGCCCCATTCGATGGAACAGAACTTTCTTTGGTAAAGACTGTAGTGCTAGGCATCCGCAAATCCCTATCACCATTTGAATCCAACGATTTTTATCAAGATACACTTATATATCATGATAAAAGACACTGTTCACATTGCTCTATCGAGGGGTTCTGCCATCACGGGGGACTTACATCGATCATCCCAGGTCAAGAGCCCTCGAGAGGGCAGACCCCTAGATTAATACTAAACACACTCATGCCGATAAATACCGATAACTCACTCAGAGGTTTCAAAATGAAAGTAAAGCTTATGGCCATTGCTCTGGCTTTTGCCCTGGTCGGCTTCATCAATTCACACGCCGCAGATACTGCTGCTACCTGTGGAAAGGGCTCCATCGCGGACTTCACGAGCGGTGCCCTGCTGCCCTGGATAGTCTGGCATCCCGACCCGGTGCTTCGAGATCTGCTCTTCGTCCTCCAGGGAGCCCTGGGATGCACCCTGATACTGTACATAACCCAATCTCAGAGGAGAACGGCCGAGGATCTGAAGTGGGGCGGCTTTAACTAAAGCTGGTTGATCTTTAATCAAGAAAACTTTATATGGCATGGTTCCATTCGGAGGGAAGGTGTTCCGATGCACATAATGGAAGGGTTCTTGCCTCATCCTTGGTGGGAGGTCTGGTTTGCCTTATCCTTGCCGGCGGTGGCTTACGGCGTCAAGGTTGCTGGAAATCTGGCCAAGGACAGGAGGGATGTCCTCCCTCTACTGGCCGTGGCCGGGGCCTTCATCTTCGTCCTCTCCTCCTTAAAGTTGCCATCGGTGACAGGATCATCGTCCCATCCCACGGGCACGGGCCTCGGCGCCATCTTCTTCGGGCCTGCCGTGACCGCTGTGGTATCCACAGTGGTCCTTATCTACCAGGCCCTCTTCCTGGCTCATGGCGGCATTACCACCCTGGGAGCCAACGTCTTCTCCATGGGAATCGCAGGCCCTGCCCTGGGATACGCCGCTTATAAAGGCGCAACGAAGCTCAGGCTCAACCTTTACGCTGCAGTTTTCCTGTCGGCCTTCACATCAGACCTGGCCACATACCTTATCACCGCCCTTCAACTGGCGATGGCCTTTCCGGCAGCTACGGGTGTCTGGACCTCCTTCCGGGCCTTTGCCGCGGTCTTTGCCATAACTCAGATACCCATGGCAGCCATGGAAGGAGTGGTGACTGCCTTCATCTTCAGGTACCTTCTGAGAGCCAGGAGCGATGTCCTTGTGAGGCTCAAGGTCATCTCCGGAAGCTACGCAAAGCCCGTGGAGGTCTGGCATTGAAGGAAGCGCTGGTCTATGCAGCAGCCTTCGGCATCTTCTTTTCCCTCCTGGCGTTGGCTGGGTCAAATCAGGCCGCGATTGGAACGGACGACCTGGCCAAGGATGCCATCCTGGATATAACTGGAGGTAGCTATCATCCCTGGCTCCGTTCTACATGGCAGCCTGGTGAATCTCAAGGCATATTCTTTGGCCTCCAGGCAGGCCTTGGTGGAGCCGTTCTGGGGTATTTCCTCTGTCGATACAGAAAAGGGAGCCAGAGCCCTCTCAAAAAGTGAAACTCGAGGATAAAAACTGAAGGAGAATCGAAAGATAGACGATAAAACATGCATGGCCTTCTAGACAACTACGCCCAGGGAAACGCTCTTCGGAGGACCGATCCTAGGCTCAAGCTCTTTGTGGGCTTGGTCTCGGTGATCACCTGCGCCCTCTCCACATCTATTGCAGCTCCCATGATAGTGATGGGGGCGACGGGCTTTGCCACGGTCTACCTGGCCAAGATCCCGAGCAAATTCTATCTGAAGCTTTTGGCAGTTCCGCTCGCCTTTGCGGCCTCGAGCTCGGCGGTAGTGGCCCTGGTCCATGGCACAGGTCCCATGATCTTTCAATTTTTTTTCGGCCTGGGCATAAGAACCGACGGCATGGATCTGGCCGCTCTTCTCATGGCTAGGACCCTTGGGGGCATGAGCGCCATGTTCTTCATAGCCCTGACCACACCCATAACCGAGATCATCTCCCTGGCACAGTCCCTGGGGCTGCCTGAGGTGGTGGTGGACTTATCCATGCTTATCTACAGGTACATCTTCGTCCTCATGGACCAGGCCCTGACCATCCATGATGCCCAGGTTACCAGGCTCGGCTATTCTGGCTTTAAGCCATCCCTGAGATCCTTTTCCATGCTTTCAAGCGTTCTTTTCCTGAGGGCCCTAGATCAGGGAGAGCGGCTCATCATAGCCATGGACTCTAGGTGCTATAATGGAAAGCTGGAGGCCCCGGGGGCCATGACCAGATCAGGACAAGGAGTAGCAGCGCTGAGCCTGATCTACGCCGCAGTGGTGATGGTTATCGCCTTTTTAACCAGGGATCTTCATCTACTCTGAGGTGCCATGACTAACATCCTGGAAGCGTGCGACCTTCATTACTTATATTCCGATGGCCTCAAGGCCCTTAGAGGACTCTCCTTGGGCATTGAGGAGGGAAGAAAGGTGGCCCTGGTCGGGCCCAACGGCGCTGGCAAATCCACTCTGATGCTGGCCTTCAACGGAGTGATTAAGCCGACCTCTGGGGAAGTCAGATTCAAAGGGGTGCCCCTGAAGTACGACCCCAGATCCTTGAGAGATGTGAGGCGAAAGGTGGGCATGGTCTTTCAGAACCCTGATGATCAGCTCTTTGCCCCCACTGTCTGCCAGGATGTGGCCTTTGGCCCCTTGAACCTGGGCTATCCCAAGGAGAAAGTGGAAAGGTACGTGGATTATGCCTTGAGCTATGTGGGCCTCTCAGGCTACGAGGACAGGCCACCCCACCACTTGAGCGGTGGAGAGAAGCGGAGAGTGGCCATTGCCGGCGTCCTGGCCATGGAGCCCGAGGTGATGATCCTGGATGAGCCCACCTCCAACCTGGACCCAGCCAGCGCCGAGGAGATCATGGAGATGCTCGACGAACTCAGCTGTGGCGGAAAGACCATGGTGGTCTCCACTCACGATGTGGAGCTGGCCTACAGGTGGGCGGATGAAGTGGTGCTCATGGAAGGAGGAAAGCTCCTACACAGAGGGTCGGCATCCGAGGTCTTCTCGGACCCAGAGCTCGTCTTAAGGGCAAGGGTAAAGGCGCCTCTCCTCCTGGAGATATACAGGGAGCTCTCCATCAGGAGGGTTCTCAATGGGTCGAATCCCCCTAAAAACATCCTGGAGCTGACGGATATTATGGAAGCAGCAGCTAAGGGTTCGGAGGCTTTAAGCAAGAGCAAGGCAGATCTCGGATGCATAAAGGTCTTCAACGTTGACACGGACGATCCCTCCAAAGCCGAAGCCATCTCCAAGACTGTCGACTGTGTAGGAGCCATGGGAACCAATGCCAAGACCATAGCCGCGAGGAAAAAAATACCCTTGGACTTCACCTATGGAATCATAGATAAGTGTATCTTGAAGGCCATAGTCGGCAAGAGTTCTTTGATCATGACCTCCGGAGGCATGGTCGAGCATATCTTTAAGCGGATCAGGAATTATGGGGCTGAGTGGGGAAGGGAGATTCAGGTCACTTTGGAGTGAGAAATGAGTGGGCTGGGGTGTGGGGGTTAGTAAAAAAGATGAGCACAGCGGCTCAACGTCTTCGGTTTATTGTTTGTATAAATAGCTTTCCTGCGTAATTATAAAGTAGTTTATACACACTTTAACGCATCAGCCACGGATGTTTTAGCACCTCTTTCGTTGAAGCGCGATCTTCGCCGCGTAGGCCCCTGCCATGAACCCAGCATCCACATTAACAACCGTTAGGACTGAGCAGGACTGGAGCATGGAAAGCAGGGCTGCAACGCCATTTCCTCCTATGCCGTAGCCCGTGGACACCGGAAGGCCAATCACCGGGGCGTCCACGATACCAGCTACAACTGCAGGCAATGTCCCCTCTCTTCCCGCAGCCACCACCATGGAGTCCACGTCCACCAT
>DAXJ01000021.1:13705-25016 GCA_002506335.1 Methanosaeta sp. UBA114 | reverse complement strand
CTCTCCAGGCAGGGGAAGAGCCTGTGGATGCCTGCTACCCCTACATCGTACTCGGAGACCACCTTACAACCCATCTCCTCTGCCACCACCTTTGCTTCCTCAGCCACGGGTATGTCGGCGGTTCCCGCAGCTAGAATTCCAACTTTCCCTCTGGCAGGTCCCCTCTCATCCTTCCTCAAAACCACGGTCCTTGCCCTGGGATTGTGTTCCATAATCGTCATAGGAGGAAGCTTTGCAGCCGAAAAGACCTGGAGCTGCTCGGGAGAGATCCTGGTAACTATGACGTTTCCTGCCTCATCCATGTGGGCTAGGGCTATCTTCACCAGGTCGTCCTTATCCTTTCCTTCAGCTAGGATGGCCTCGGGGATGCCCACTCTCTCCACCCTGTGAGTATCGAGCTTGGCCATGTCTCCAAGTGTCCTGTAGCTTAAAAGCCGTATCTGATCCAGGGCCTCCTCTACTGACACATTGCCCCGGGCGCATCTATCCAAAAGTTCTTTAAGGTCGTCTCTCACACTTACCTGATCTAGCGGAGGAGCATAAAGGGTTTATCCCGACGAGGGAAAATTCTAAGGGATGAAGGTTAATGCTGACCTACATATACACTCCAAGTACTCGGCTGCAGTCTCCAAGGGCATGGATCTTCCTGAGATCTCCAAGGAGGCTGCAAGGAAAGGCGTCAATATCGTAGGCACCGGAGACTGCCTCCACTCCGGCTGGATGGAGGAGATCAATGCCCTAGAGGAGAGAGATGGGCTTTATCACCTGGATGGCACCTATTTTGCCTTGACCGTCGAGGTCGAGGATGTCCACAGGGTTCACCACATGATCCTTTTGCCTGAGATCTCCAAGGCGCTGGAGCTGAGAGAAGACTTTGCATCGAAATCTTCAACCTTGGATATGGATGGAAGGCCTAAGGTCCACCTGGATGGAGCTGAAATCGCCGACGCAGTGCTGGATGCGGGAGGGATGATAGGCCCCAGCCACGCTTTTACCCCCTGGACAGGGATCTACGCCTACTATGGCTCCCTTGATAAATGCTATCAAGAGCATGCCAAGGACATACCCTTCATAGAGCTTGGCCTCAGCGCCGATACTGATTATGCCGATAGGATTGCCGACCTATCTACCAGGACCTTTCTCTCGGACTCCGATGCCCATTCCCCTAGGTCCAATAAGCTGGCCAGGGAGTTTAACCAGCTCCAAATAACGAGCCTTAGCTACAAAGATCTGGAGAAGGCCATCCACAGGGAAGGAGGGTGCTGTCCCGTCCTCAACGTGGGCTTTTACCCTGAGGAAGGAAAGTACAACCACACCGCCTGCACCAGGTGTTACAGGCAGTATTCAGCCAAAGAAATGGATGCTTACAAACATAGATGTCCTGTATGCCAAGGGATCATAAAGCTAGGTGTCAGGGATAGAGTGGATTCACTGGCCGACTACCCTGCCCCCATCCACCCCGATCACAGGCCCCCTTATCTCCATCTGATACCCCTAGCCGAGATCATAGCCATGGCCATAGGCAACAAAAGCCCCTATACCGCCGGCGTTCAGAAGCGCTGGGAGGAACTTATTCAGGGCAGAACCGAGATAGATGTGCTGGTGGAGGTGGATCTATCGGAGCTCAGGGCCGAGCCCGAGGTGATAGCTGCAATAGATGCCTTCAGGCATGGCAGAGTAGAGGTCAAGCCCGGGGGCGGAGGCAAGTACGGTGAGATATCCCTTCCGGTCCCAGCCAAGGAGAAACAGAGGTCTATCCTGGATTTTTAGATATGTTGGATGTGGCGATAAAGGGATCTTTTAGAGCATCAAGCTCTTCTGTGGTGAGGCTGAGATCTTTAACAATAGCCAGCTGATTGGATAGATCCTTCCATAAGGTCACCTCTTAAGCTGATCTTGGGGAAACGATATCCACTCAAACCATGGAGATTACAGCACTGTTTGGGTGGTGATATACCTGGTGCAGGCATAATTAATGCTAATGGACCTTCGTGTCTCACTATCGAAATCTTCTTCTGTAAATCCTACCATAGAAAAACTTGATTATCTGTTCTATTGGTATGTTTCCATAGTATAAACAGTTACGTGGGCAGATTGCAAACTACGATGAAGAAATGTAGAATGCGGGGCAGTCGTCATCCGACCATCCTCAATCCACCCAACGGTCTTTCCTGACTTAATTCGCACCCTCATCGTACTCCAGGCCCTCGGATGATGTGGTAGAAGCGCACTCATGCGGATACCAGTCGGACCTCGATTCATCTACAAGGATCTCCTGAGGGGCCGAGACTGTAAGTATCGTTACCTTCAGAGGTATCGATCCATGCCATGCTCAGAAAGCCCAAAAGAAGGGCCAGACGCGTGCCACGGTACCGTCGCTGAAGGGCTTAGGTAGGGCCGTGACAATAGAGCCTTCTCTTCTTTATAAAAGTGCCCTAGTCATACCTGGCTTAAGTCTGGCACGGTACCATCTTGATCGAAAGACTACTGACATAAACATAGAGTTGTTTATACTGACCTTAAGCAGGAAATCGTATTCAAGATTTTCTATCTTTTCAGAAAGAAAAGAGGCCGTCTCGAGGGAGTGAAATCGATGGAAGGCGAAGGAGAACGTCCGACCTGGTGGCCAGATCTCAGCGTCTTTGTTTAGATCCAAACCTGGGCTTGGACCTATATTTGTTAGAGGATTTGAGGACACCCATGTTTCTGGCAACGTTAGCTGAGATAGCTCTCTCCATCCGGTCCTCCATGCGCTTCCTTTCGCGCACAATTCTCTTGACTATGATATAGTTGGCCACTAGGAAGGCCGGAACCATCAGGATACAGATTACCAGGATGTGCCAGAGTTCCATAAAAGACAATTGGCGCCACTGGTATAAAACCTCAGCGTCGACTGCCACCGGAAGACGATCGACCGAGAAGCAATCTCTTGCGTTAAACTCCGTCCTTTGGCCGGCAGCTCTGGACCAGTTTTGCACTCCGATTCCAGGCTCTGGCTTTTAGGCTTTATTTTTTGCATTAAACACGTCCATCCTAGCTCTCTTATTCTCTATTCAGGATAGGCTATAGGCCCTTTAAAGCTACCACCCGCATCTCAACTTATGTAATAAGGCCAGCACCTTTGGTCCATGCTTGTTTATATAGATGCCTTTGTAGTAGGAGACAATCTCTGGAAGTCCAGGATGGTGGGTCTCGGGGAGACTCATGAGATCTATTTACGCTGCGATCCTCCTGGCCATACTAACTATGGCTTGGCCTCACACCATCTGCCGTCGACTCTCAGGTATCAGCTAAGACGACGGCAGGTCTGCCTGGGTATGATATCGAACCTTTGTGATTCCCATAGGTGCCTGAGATGAATCCTGCGACCAGGGAGATCAGCGCTCAGCAGGGAGGGATCTTTCAGGATATTCTCATCTGGCGATGGCTTTGGCCACGTCGTTGTCCAAAGGGGTGAATCAGGTACAAACCCAGAAAAACGAGAGCGTTCCGCAGGACGACCTGGAGGCTCAGGTTCTGGCGGATGGACCAAGCGGCTACCTTCTAGCTAATTACCTCTCAAGATAGCCCTTAAGATGGTCCTCTGAACTTAGCCAGCAACCTAGAGTAGAAATCCTTCTCGGTCCCTGAGGTAGTTCTCACCAGGCGATCCAGGATGAGCTCAGGGGTGCTCTTGGCCATGTAGTTGTACCTGGGAGATCTCCTGACTATGAGGTTGTTGTTAGAATCCAAGCCCTCTGCCTCTATGCCATCCACCCTCACAGGAGTCTCTGCAGAGCGCTTTATCTCCTCGGCCAAGTGACTGACGAAGACTGCCACAGATCCTAGACGACTGAGTTCATCGAGCATGCAGGCTATGATCCTAGCCGAGGCTCCAGGTTCGGTTATAGCCTCTAGCTCATCAGCTAAGACCAGCTTTCTCTTGCTGTTCTCTACCACGGCGAACTTTCTCATAGCGGTCTCAAAGGCACCGGCGCTCAGAGTTCCTCGGCTCTTGCTGAAGTAATATATCTCCTGGAAAAGCCCCGTGTGGCAGCGCCTGGCAGGCACGGGCAGCCCCATGTGGGCGAGGATTACCACCTGGGATATGAGGTCCAAAAGGGTGGTTTTGCCGCCGGAGTTGACGCCGGATAGGATGGCGATCCTCTCTGTATGCTTTTCCATCCCTGTATTCCCCAGGGAGTAGCTGACGGGATCAGCGTTCTTCAGGGACATGTTTTTGCCATCGATGATCCCCATACATACTTCGTCCGAGATCTCGGGCATGACCAGGCCTTCAGCCAGGGCAAAGGACCCCAGCGCATGGAGGTAATCGAGCTCCATGAGGGCTCTGACCAGGCTCTCTGCCTGAACTCTCTTATCTGCCAGGCCCCTGGCTAGGTTTCTTTTAGATCCAAGAGCTCTGTGCTCCAACTTGGACCTGAGATCCTGCTCCAGGGACCTCAGGACCTCGAAATCCAGCTCTATGGGGTATCCTATCTCCGAAGGGAATGCCTCCTCCAACCTGGCAGCCTCGGGCCCCGATAGCTCCAGCCTGGAGATAGCCCTACCCCTGGCCTCCTTCATGACCTCATGAAAGACGCCCCTCATCTGGACCTCGAAGATCTCCCTGATTCCTTCGCCCCTCCCCATGGCCTGGAGGAGATCCGAGCCTGCCAGGGTGATGGAGGTGGACTCGGCCCGCCTCTTGAGCTCCAAATCGGCCCAGGCTGAGGCCTCCCTTGTCTGGGACGCCAGGCGTTCCAGGATCCTGGTGAGGCGGGAGGACTCCTCATCGGACCCTGTCTCCAGCCCGGAGAGGAGGGTGGAAAGCTCACCCAAACCCTGAAAGCTCCTTATTCCGAGGTCTTCCAGGATCTTCCCTGCCTTGGCGGCGGCCATAAGGATCTCCTCGTTCTCCTTGTAGTAGCCAAGGACTGCCTCGGGCACCAGGTACCAGCATTCTAGGCTCTGGGCGGATTCCAGGCACTCGGCAGAATGTCCAGAAGAGCCCACCACGCAGACGTGGCTGTAGCTACCGGCCAGATCAACCATCTCCCGAGGGGTCTCTGCCAGGTGGATGTCTATAAGCTTATCTAGTCCTCGGTCCTTCAGCTCCCGGATGTCTTCCAGGGATGCTGCAGCAACCGCCCTGTCCCTGACCCGCTGGCAGGGCCTATCTCTCAGGGGCTTTACCTTGGCCAGGAGATCTCCAATCGGGGTGCCCGAGAGCCTGGATGCTAGATCCATGGAGGCACGGGCCTCAGTCCGGTTCTCCTCCAGAAGCCCCTTTGAGGTGGTGGGGTAGAGGGTTCCTATCTTGAGCCTGGCGTAATCGGTGTGGGCGTAGGATCTTATCTTCGATATGAGGGTTTCATAGATCTTCACTGCCTCATCTGTGGCCAGGAAATCATCAGGCCCTGCATCGTGCTTTACCCCCTTGGCCCATTGAGCCAGGGATAGAGCCTGGCGCTCGCTGACGACTTTCAGAAGCTCCTCCACGTCTCCTGCCAGGATCACCTCCAATGCCTTCTCCTCGCTTCCACAGTGCTCCAGCAATCGGTCCCTTATTCGGGATCCCACCCCGGGTATATCCAGCAGCTTCAAGCGGCGTCAATATGGACGGGAAGATAATATAGCTGTTACTGTGGCCCGCCCCACGGGGGTTTTAACAGGACGAAAATTGATATCCCAACAGCTCCCAGTCGGAGCTGTGTTGTTGCACGAATTGCTGGGACTGAGAGCCGAAGAAGAGATATTTTTGGCTGAGGAGTCCTTGGAGGATCTAACTGCCCTTTCCGTAACCTTCGAGATGCTCTACTCAGGGATAGATACAGACAGGGCGATAGAGATCTCAGGAGACCTAGGAGTCGCCCTTCATCTGGCAGAGCCCATGGAGTTTTGGCTCCTTCTAACAGACAGGTATTCCGAGGAAAAGCCCCTCTCAAGCTGCCGCCAGGAGATATTAGATGGCCTCAGGTCGGAGAAAATGGAAGTGGAAAGAAAGGGTGTTCCTGAGGATAAATTCCTGGAGGCTTTAGTAGAGTACTTCTCCAAGGCTCTTTCCGGAGAGCTCCTTTGCGAGAACTGTGGCGTCAAGGAAGGCCCCCTCTACGTGGAGGACAGAATTATCCGGCTAGAAAGTTTCCTTAAGGAGAACATGCCTCCGGGAAGAAATGTCCTGGAGATAGGATGCGGCAGCGGCATGGGTACCCAGGCCCTTCTGAGTCTCGGCCTCGATCCCTGGTCCATGGATCGCGACAGGTGCGACCTGTGCCAGGGCCTCAAAGGCGGTTTTCTTAAGGCCGAGCGGTCTTTTGTCCTGGATGCCAGGCTGCTTGGCAGCCTATTCCCCCAAAAGAGCTTCGATGCCGTCCTTGGATTCATGGTAGGCATGATAGATGATGTCAACTGGGGCATCTGGGAGGAGGTCCTTAGGGCTTCTTCGAGCCTGGCCAGGGATTCCGTCCTCTATACTCTCTACACCAGAAAGGAGGCAGAGATCGTCGCGAAAGCGCATAAGGAGTGGGGGTGGTATGGTAAGATAATAGATAATCGCGATAGTAAAGGGATATACGACCAGTGGGCCTACGTCGCCTCCAGGGTGAGCTGACGGAAAGGTTAATACAACTCCAAAGCCCGTTGTCATCTGGTGAAACTATATGTCCGACTTCAATAAGAGAGGTGCCGAGAGGAAGGGCAATAGCAAACAGGAGAACAGGAGCAAGAAGCTTCTGGAGGAGAACTTGGAGGACCTCGTTGAAGGCGGTGAAAACGAGGAGTAGCTAACAGTAATAGTCAGGGAATTTAGTGGTAAACCCCGTAGAACTCAAGGCCTGCTGTCAAGCCGCGGAGGAGCTCTGACAGCAATGCCTCCCTACATGAATCCTGAAAGAGAAATGCCTTAGGGTGAGGGCGATGGGCTCTCCACGCTTAGAGTCCGGCTCAGCTCCCTGAGCTTCTCTATGCTCTCCATGGTTCGCGCGGATTCTTCTCTCTTCTCATCCTCGAAGTGCTTGATGATCTCGGGCATGGAGATGGTGAGGCGGTAAACTTTCATGGGCCTGCCCTTTCCGTCCTTCTTGATCTCCCCCTCCTCAACCCAGTTGTGAGCCCTAAGAGTGCGCATGGCGATGCTGACTTCAGGCTGCCTGAGGTTTGACCCTATCTCTATCTCCCTAGAAGTTGCCTCGTCTACATTGGCCAGGAAGGTGATCATGCTCGCTACATTCCTGGGTATTCCCAGCTCCCTTAGAACCTCTACGAACTCTCTATCTGTGTCATCCAAAATTTTCACAGAGAATTGCCTCATGATAACCTCTTTCTATTAATTCATAATACAAATACTTTGTGATATAAATAGTTTATTTTTGTTAGTCCAGGAAGATTATCACTACCACGAAAAATCGGGTGGTAGCACATCGATCTAGCATCTTTAATCTTTCCATAGATCTTGCTCCACTCCAAGGGGAAATCCGACCTATGGAACGGCCGAGGGATAGACCGTTAAACCGCAGAGTACGAGGTATAGGATAAAACGAATGTATGGAATGATATGGTCTTGATGATTTGAGCCAAGGGTTACGCCGCAGATGGGCACTATGGAGTTCACAACACCTCCAAGAGATAGGCCGAAAAAGATGCCAAATTCATAATAATAGTTACATGCTTCAGTTTCAATCCCTGTTAGGTAGCCCTGGTGACCAGGGGGTTGGGGGGAAAATAGGGAGAAGATAGATATATCAGCCTTTTCATCCCCCCCTGCAATGGAATTGAAGATCGATCCCTGGGGTGCAGTTCATGTAGACGATTACTCAAAGCTCTTCGACGAGTTTGGGATATCAGATTTTGTTAAGGAGATACTGCCCCAGATCGATAACCCCCACCGGTACATGAAAAGAAAGATAATCTTTGGACACCGTAACTACGATTCTGTCCTCAAGGCCATGAAGGAAGAAAAGTCCTTTGCCGTCATGAGCGGCTTTATGCCCTCAGGAAGAGCCCATTTCGGCCACCTCATGGTGATGAATGAGATCATATGGCACCAGCAGCAGGGTGGGGACGCCTTCATGGCCATAGCCGACATGGAGGCTCATGCTGTCAGGGGCATAAGCTGGGCCAGGTGCAGGGACCTTGGCATCAGAGAGTACATCACCAGCATCATAGCCCTGGGCTTCAAGCCCAACGGTCATATATACTTTCAGTCCGATAACTTCGATATGAGGAACCTTTCCTTTGAGCTGGCTGCTGAAGCCAGGTTCTCCGAGGTCTCGGCCATCTACGGCTTCTCAGGGGAGACCAACATCGCCCACATGGAGTGCACCACCATCCAGAGCGCCGACATTCTTCAGCCTCAGCTTAAGAAGTATGGGGGGCCAAAGCCGGTGGTGATACCCGTGGGCTCAGATCAGGATGCCCACATAAGGCTCACTAGGGACCTGGCCTACAGGATGAGGAAGTTTCTGGTGGAGCAGAGAGATAACTACGTCAGCATCCGAGGCAAGGCCGCCGAGCCTGCCCTTATAAGCTCCGTAGTGGAAGCCCTGAAGGGTGCGGGTTATGATAAGGTCAGGCAGTACGAGGAGCACATAGACATCCCTGGCACTACCGATGTATCTAGTATAGATGATCTTGTGAGTGGTATCGAGGTGAGCCACGGGGAGCTGGGTTTCATGCCTCCAGCATCCATATACCACAGGTTCATGACCGGTCTGACTGGTGGCAAGATGTCCTCTTCCAAGCCAGAGAGCCACATAGCTCTGACCGAGGATCCCAAGGAAGCGGCCAAGAAGCTCATGAGGGCAATAACTGGCGGAAGGCAGAGCCTGGCTGAGCAGAAGAGGCTGGGCGGTGAGCCCGAGAAGTGTTCCATCTACGAGTTCCTCCTATTCCACCTCTCCGAGGAGGACAAGGAGATGCAAGAGCTCTTTGAGGAGTGCAAATCAGGCGAGATGTTGTGTGGAGCCTGCAAGAAGGCGGCAGCCGAGAGGATAGAGATTTTCTTAAAGGATTTTCAGAAGGAGAAGGCGGCTGCCGTAGAGAAGTTGCCGGATTTTGGGATCAAGGTTTGATCCGACTTTTATCTTTTCTTTTTTCGTTATTGTTTATCTCGTCCTTCCTTTAACGCTCGTTTTACTCTGCGTTTCAGTCTCCTTTCCGCTTCTCCAAAACCCGGATTTCTCTGATCTCGGTAGAGGGATAGTTGCCAGTCCCATCCTTCTCTAGGTACTTGACCATGTCCCAAATGTTGAGGAGAGCTGCCGAGACACCAGTCAGCGCCTCCATCTCCACCCCAGTCTTTCCTACTGAAACCACATTAACGGTCACCCTGATGGTCTCGGGATTAAGGTCGAAGCTCACGTCTATCCCGGTGATGGGGATCTGGTGGCACATGGGTATGATCCTTGGAGTATCCTTGACCGCCATGATAGCTGCGATCCTGGCTGTGGTCAAAGCATCCCCCTTTTTTGTCTTGCCTGATCGAATGGATTCGATGGTCGAGCCATTCAGCGTTATAAGTCCCGTAGCAGTGGCAGTCCTGAGGACTGGATGCTTATCAGTTACATCAATCATCCCGCTCATTCGATCCTCATGGCCCTAGGGATCATCTCCACCACATCAGTGGCCACCATGCCACAGTCCTTCTCCAGAGCCACCAGGTCCCCCGCTCTGCCGTTGACGAAGGCCGCAGCGGCCGCCGCTCTCATGGCCGTGGTCCTGGCGTAAAAGGAGGCTGTAATCCCTGCCAGACAGTCCCCGGTCCCACCTACGGTCATACCTGGATTTCCGGTGCCGTTGCCTCTGACTATCTCTCCATCACTGATGATGTCCACCTTACCCTTGACCAGAACGACCAGGCCATTCTCCTTGGCATATTTTTTAACTGGGTCCATGCGGCTCCTATAATCGGGCCCTGGAAGGGCCACACCGCTGATCCTCTGGAACTCCCCTGCGTGGGGTGTTACTATGCCCTTCAAAGGCAGGTCGGGCTGGAGGGCGTCGGCATCAATCACGGATTTTTTGCACATAGGTACTATCTGAGCCAATGCCTCCTTGGTCTCGGGCGCCGTTCCTAGGCCCATGCCTATGAGGACAACGCCGTGTCTTGATATGAGGTCCTTGAGGACCGGAATATCCTCGGAAGCCAGGAGATCTCCCGAAAGCTCCCTAACGATAAGGTCTGGGGAAAATCCGGCGACGGTCTTGGCTGCGCTTCTGGGCGTGGCCACGGTGACAATATCTGCACCGGCCCTCAGGGCTGCCATGGCCGCTATGGCCGGAGCACCGGTGTAAGCCCCTCCGGCGATGACCAGAACCCTGCCGCTATCCCCTTTGTGGGCGTACTTGGACCTAGTTCCCACCAGTGATAAATCCCCCGGACCTGTGAAGAACTCGGCCTGGAGAGGTATGCCAATCTCAGCCACCACAACATTATCCTCCAGGCCAGGCTTTGGAGCGTGGAAGGTCACCGTGATATCGGGCTTAACTGTTTTATCTGCTCCAAGGCCGCTTGGAACGTCCACTGAGACTATACTCTTTCCTGAGGCGTTTATGACATCTATGGCGCCACCCTCCAGGCCCCTGACAGGAGCCCTGACTCCCGTGCCGAAGATGGCATCGATTATGAGGTCGAACTCACCTAGATCGATCTCCGAGG
Organism: Methanosaeta sp. UBA114; assembly: GCA_002506335.1. GTDB lineage: Archaea > Halobacteriota > Methanosarcinia > Methanotrichales > Methanotrichaceae > UBA114. The sequence goes on along the minus strand of DAXJ01000021.1, from coordinate 14,380 downwards.
AATCGCTCACCTCCTTCAGGTCCAGGTCGAGCTCCTCCAGTATGTTCCAGTTCCTTTTTGCCTCATCGGTGGTGATATCCCTGGATCTTCCCAGGAGGTAGACTCTGGGGTTCAAGTTCGCTAGGTGGCGGGCGCAGACCAGAGCATCTCCGCCATTGTTTCCACGCCCTGCTACCACAGCGACCTTGGAACCAGGGTACTTGAATCTGATCTCCCTGGCCAGAGCTGCCCCGGCATTCTCCATCAGCTGGAGGGGAAGAAGGCCGAAGTACTGGCAGTTCATGTCAAGCGCCCTCATCTCCTCAGCGGATATGATCCTCATGAGGGGTAGTTGGACACTCAAATTGATAAATCCCTCGATGAGACAGACCGTCCTCTGGCAGATGTACAGGCCGGGTGATCAAAGGCCAGCTTCATGGAACTGATAACTTCTCCAACGTTAATGTAGACATCTAAGTGAAAGCTCCCCGCCTTAAAGGTCGGGGCTTCCATCGATTTCACGAAGCGATTGCAGTCTCCCTCTAAGAACGTTCATGACTGCGTTTAGATCCCTGTCCATGGATAGACTGCATTCAGGATAATTATGGATTCGATCCAACGGCTCTTTCTTAACTATTAGGCCACATCTTGAACACATCTGAGAGGTTTTCCTGGGATCTACCAGTGCGACCTCAG
>DAXJ01000021.1:0-13359 GCA_002506335.1 Methanosaeta sp. UBA114 | reverse complement strand
AGGTTATGGCTTTTAAGCGTGTAACCTGATGTTCAGGTCTTCGAAGGCTATTACGCTAAAACGGTCTACAAGTTCACGGCTAACCTTGTTGATGAAATCCGGTCTGCAGTTAGCAATACTCGCATGGAGTTCTTTCAACTACCTTAAGAGCTTTGTTCCTTTCAGGAGGCCCTTTATGGACCTTAGAGAGCTTTCTTTGAACCCGAGCTGGCTCATTTTCCTCGGGCCTGAAGCACCTCGGATTTTCGGTCTTATCTCCGTTGGAGTGCATAGAAAAGCTTTCCAGGCCCACATCAATTCCCATAACAGGACGTTCTTTCTGTGGAGGGATAGCTACATCAGTTTCTACTGAGAAACAGGCAAACCATTTGCCTGTGGGCGTCATTCTAATGGTCGACCTTTTGATTATTACCTCGATCCTTCTGTGCAGATTGACCTTGATATCTCCTATCTTGGAGCGACGAAGCTTGCCAGATTCGAGCTTGAAACCTAACTGAGGATATATGAACGAGTCATATCTATCCTTGCCCCTGAAGCGAGGATAGCTAGGCTTCTCCCCGGGCCTTGATCCTTCTGGAAAAAGGCTTTCAGAGACCGGTCACCCCTCTACTAGACGTCCTGTAGAACATGAGATAAGACTTCTAGGAGTCAAGGTTTACCCTCCTTTCAGGTTGTAATGAGTTTATGGGTCTCTTATTTGGATAGATGCTTTTGATCTGTCTCCCAGGCATTCTTGCGGTATGCCAAGGTCTCGTTGTAGATCCCTCGGAAATGGTTCATAGTCCGTTGCATATTGGCTTTTTGGGTTGGTTTCTGAGCTTGTATGCCTTGAGATTGCTGGTATTCGTGTTATTATTGGCGCTTAGATATTGCTGAACGGATGGGCTCTCCGTCCTGTTGCAATTATATCGCAACTCCTATTAACCATTCGAATTAATGAGGCATGTATGAATGCTGGAGTCTTTCGCTCCTCTAGACTCCCCATAAGGCTAAAGTCCGTTCAGCTCGCCTATCCTGGCCCTGATCATCTCATCCACGTCTTGAGGGCCAACACCGAAGACCTCACCCAGGATCTCCTTAGCTGCCTGGCGTTCCTGGGCCCTTATGTCTATTGGCTGGACGTGTTGGCTCACAAAGATGACTTGCTTCTTAGGCCTTAGATGTTCGAAGATCCCTGCCATAGGCGGACCATAGGATCTATGAGGATAACCGAGTTACCTGGGTCAACTCCGATATGGCCATGGCCAACGCCATCAGCGGCCCAGGGTCAACGATTGCCTCAGGAATGGTAGATCAAAAGTCCACCAACTTCGCCTTGGTACTGGGTGAAGGCAACAGCCTGATCTAGAGCAACTCGGGGCTTGCCGACGTCTACATGAGAATTGCCAGGCAGGCCAGGGCCAAGACTGAAGCGGCCATGATGTAACCCGGCCGCAAGAATATCCTTCCATCTGTCTCCCCAGTAGACCGTAAAAAGCGTCTGTAAAGGTCTTATTGCCTATAACATTACTCCAGCCATTCATTGGCTCTGAATAGCTCGGTGTTTATGGTTTTGAACCAATCAAACCTCTCCTTTCCCAGATCTGTGAGTTCGTAGACGATGACCGTCCTTTCCCCCCAATCCTCTCTCTTCTCCATGATATAGCCTGCCTCCTTGAGCATATCTATGTATTTTTCAGCAGAGGTCGTCTTGAGGTTGGCACACTGGATGACATGGGTTTTAAGTGCTCGGTCCTTGGATTGGTTTCTTGAGATGCACTCCAGTATCCTCAGAACGATCTTAATAGCAGGTCTGTACCTGGCCACGTCTGCCTCCTATATCTCCTTATCTTTTAAAAATTTCCCGGTACCGTTTGCCCAGCAAATTCTCGTATATACGAGGTTTCGCAATCTATATTAACTCTGATTAGTTAAATATACATGGGACCGACCTAAAAGAAATCTCATTTGCCTCTCCAAAGATCTATCCTCCCCAAACTACCTTTTGTCCCAAATGTTCCCGTAGATGCCACGTCTTAATCATTTTATGTATAGTTCTTCCGAAGGAGCCTTCGCCAAGGCCAGAGGATATGCCTTGGCATCATTTATATCCCTAAAAAAATGTCCATATTCGCCTTGCGACATACCTTCTGAGAGCCAGCGAGATCCTCAGGGATCTGGATCAGGACCTCGTTCCTATCAGACACTCACCTATCGGAAACTACGATATGGGTGTCGGGTCCGACGGAATCCATATCCGGAAGGCAACGGCTCGACATATTGGTACTCCTAATCAAAGACACGCCGTTTGGGATGGCGAGAGCACGTATCAATGTCCTGTTCATGCTTTTGTACAAGGCTCAAAGTGCTGGTCAAAAGCTGATAGCGGTAGACCCACGTAACACTTCTCGGAGGTGTTCTTGCTGCGGCAGTATCGTTAAGAAGGAGCTATCGGATAGGAGTCATAAGTGCCCCTATTGCGGTTCTCCTCGGATCGTGACTACAACGCAGCCATGATCATACTCTTTGCAGGGATGGAACAGCCCGTGGCGCCCATAGAGCCAAAATCCCAGCACCATGCCTCAGTGATGCAAGTTTTGGCTATGAAGCGAGACGCTCTGCCCTTCCGGGTAGGGTAGTTCACGTAATATATTCAGTAATACCCTGGCATGCCTACATTGCTGATCTAATTAAACGGTACTAGCCCTGCCTCAAGAAAACTTGATCCACATTACTATACTAACTGGATTATCGCCTGATCCAAAAGGGAGTTGTGCCGATCTCTGGAGTGCTTAAGGTTTTATAAAATACTGCTAGCAACTATAAGCTTTAACGTATCTAATAACATGCATAACAAAAGTTCACAGAACGGAAACCAAAAAAAATTAAAATTTACGGGACAAGCCGTCTCCTATCCCTCGGGAAGAGCACTGCATCCCTTATGTTATCCAGATTGAGCATGGTCATGACCAGCCTGGACAGCCCCAGTCCCCACCCTGCGTGAGACGGCATGCCGTACCTGAAGGCCTTTAAGTAGAACTCGAAGCCCGCTGGCTGCAAACCTTTGCTCTTGATCCTCTCCACCAGCAGGTTGTAATCGTGAACCCTCTGGGCACCCGAGGCCAGCTCCATCCTGGGATGCATGAGATCAAAGCCCCTACAGACCTCGGGATGGTCTGAATACGGCAGGGTATAATAGGGCTTTATGGACGATGGCCACTCGGTCAGGAAGTAGTGCTCCCCTATCTTCTCTCCGAGGAACCTCTCTGTCTCGGTATCCAGGTCATCTCCCCAGTTCATACTCTTTCTTCCGGCTCCGCTGGCCAGCTCAAGGGCTTCGGTGTATGTAACCCTTCTGAAGGGGGTCTTGGGCACCTGGAGGTCCAAGCCTATGGCCTTGAGCTGCTTTGAGCAGTTCTCTTTAACATAAGAATATGCCCCGGCCACTGCCCATTCCAGGAGACTCATGACGTCGTTCTCATCGGCGAAGCTGACCTCCACATCCACGGATATAGCCTCGTTCAGGTGCCGGCGGGTGTCGTGCTCCTCCGCCCTGAAGATTGGACCTATCTCAAAGACCCTGTCCATGCCGGCAGCCATGAGCATTTGTTTGTAAAGCTGGGGGCTCTGATTGAGGAAGGCCTCGCGCTCGAAGTAGCTTATAGGGAACAAATCCGTCCCACCCTCGGTGGCTGCAGCCACGATCTTGGGTGTGAAGGTTTCAGTCAGGCCGTTTTTATAGAAATGATCTCTGAGACTCTGGAGGACTGCGCTCTCTATCTCGAAGACCGCCAGGGCACAGGGCCTCCTGATATCTATGTACCTGACGTCCAGCCTGGTGTCCAGCTCGCAGTCCACCTTGCCGGTGGGATCCATAGGCAGGGGCACTTCCGCGGGGGCCAGAACTTTCACATCGATGGGTACGATCTCATATCCTCCGGGGGCCTTGGCCTCGGTTTTAACCAGGCCCTTGACCTGAACGACGCTCTCTCTGCTGACAGCCTTGACGGTGTTGAGGAGGACGGGGTCGGTCGTCTTCCTGAAGAGTGTCACCTGTGCAAAGCCCTTCCTATCGCGTAGCACCAGGAAGAATATACCACCTAAATCCCTGGTCTCATGGACCCATCCAGCCAAAGTGACCTCCTTTCCCGCCATCTCCGGGGTTATGTCACCTGTGTAAGCATTTCTGAGGATCAAATCATCTCACTGGCAGAAAAGTGATCCTCCTGGTATAAAAGGGGTCTGAAGATGGGGGAGGCAGAGGCAACAAATAATATATGCTACAATAATAGAAAGAGTGTAAAGTTAAATTTTTAGGGGGTGGTATTGCGATCGCCATAGACAGGATAAAAACAGGAATTCCTGGGCTTGACGAAGGCCTGGGAGGCGGCTTGCCCTTTCCATCAGTAACTTTGGTGGCAGGAGATATAGGTACGGGTAAGACCACCTTCTGCAATCAGTTTCTATGCGAGGGTGCCAGATCAGGTGAGAGGGGCATGTTCTTCGCCATCTTTGGAGGGCCTACCGAGTGGACGCACAAGTTCACATCCACCTATGAATTCGTCAGGCCCGATTACTTCGAGGAGCGGATCAGGTACGTGGACTTGGGCGAGGCTGTGGAAGATGCCTCAGTCGCAGGCGATGTCCTCCGGCCCATGGAGAACGCCCTAGATGGATTTAAACCCAGGCGGGTGGCCATAGACAATTCCATCGTCCTGGAGGATGTCCTCAAAGACGATTACAGGCGTTTCCTCCTTAAGCTCTCAGCACTTCTCAAGAGCAAGGGCGTAGCCGCCCTTATAACCGGGGAGGCCTGTAAGGATACCCCCTACCCTAGCCGTGCGGCCCACGTGGCAGATGGAGTTATATTGCTTCACAACACAGAGGTAAATTTGGTGAGGAGAAGATCCCTGGAGATCGTTAAGATGAGTGGCACGTCCCACCTCTCTGGGAAGCACGCCGTAGATATCTCAACTAGAGGTTTGACTGTCTATCCAGGTCTTTAGAAACATGGCTCTATCCGCAAAGGACCTCCTGGGACAGGATGAATTCTGGATATTTCTCTTTGCCCTGGGAGTAGTACTGCTCAACTGGCCTGCCATGGCTCTGGCATACAGCGGCCCCACCATATTTGGCTGGCCTTCGATACTCGTCTACATCATCACAGTGTGGCTGCTCATAGTAGCCGCAGCTTACGCCTTTGACAGGTGGCATCCATGACCCTGGCACCCCACGTAGCTCTGGTAGCCATGATCCTCTACCTTCTTCTTCTCTTCGGCGTAGCCCAGTACGCCGTGCACAGGAGCCATCAGGGCAGAAGCATCGTATCCAATCCCTATGCCTACGTCCTGGGCCTATGCGTCTACGTCACGGCCTGGACCTTCTATGGTGCCATTGGCAGGGCAGCCACTATTGGCCTTGAGTTCCTGCCCATCTACCTGGGACCGACCTTGGCCATGCTCCTGGGGTGGGTCCTTCTCAGAAAGACCGTGGCGGTCTCAAAACAATTTAGGCTTAACTCAATTAGCGATTTCATAAGCTTCAGGTACGGAAGGAGCTATTCAGTCGGGGCCATAGTTGCGATCTTCAGCCTCCTCATAAATGCTCCTTACGTTGCACTTCAGCTCATAGCCATATCCAACTCCCTGGAGATCGTCAGCGGATCCCACATGATCTTCGGCGTGATCTTGGAGACGAAGCTTGTTGTGGCGGCCCTCCTCGGGGTCTTTGCCGTCATCTTCGGAGCGAGCCATCTGGACCCGGTAGGGAGGCAGGAGGGGCTCATAGCTGCGGTGGCCTTCGAGTCCCTGGTGAAGCTGTCGGCCTTCCTCGTTGCGGGGCTTTACATCACCTACGGAATCTTCGGAGGCTACGGGCAGATCATGGAGAAGATCTCGGCCATGCCGGGGTATCCTGAGCTCGTCGATATCGATTACACTATGTGGTCCACCCTTACCGTGATCTCCTTCTTCGCCATCTTTCTCCTCCCCAGACAGTATCACGCCGAGGTGGTCTTCAACTACGACGAAGGCCACATCAGGAAGGCCGTGTGGCTCTTTCCCCTGTACCTCTTTCTCATGAACATCTTCGTGCCGGCCATTGCCTGGGGTGGGCTGATATTAAACACGCCGGGACCCGCCGATTTCTTCATGGTATCCATACCCTATGCCCACGGCCTAGATCTCCTAGCCATCTTAGTCTTCTTAGGGGGACTCTCTGCCGCCACCTCCATGATACTGGTGACATCGGTAGCCGTAGGCACCATGCTCCTGAACGATATGGAGATGCCCTACCTTCTGAGGCACATAGGAAGGGGACGGAACATGCCGATCCTTCTCCTCAATGCCAAAAGGCTGAACATCCTCCTGGTGGTGGCTCTAGGATATCTGTACTCCCTGGAGATGCCCTACCGTAATCTAGCAGAGATCGGCACCGTCGCCTTCCTCGGGGCGAGCCAGATGGCACCAGCGGCTCTGGGGGGCCTATATTGGAAGAGAGGCAGCCGTGAAGGAGCTATAGCGGGCATGACTGTGGGCTTAATGCTATGGATCTACACCGCACTGATACCCTCTCTAGGACGGGATGGATGGCTTTACCAGAACCTGACATCCAACGGTCCCTTAGGCCTGGCCTTCCTCAAGCCCACCTCTCTCTTCGGCTCAGGCCTTGATATCTGGACCAACTCACTATTCTGGAGCCTCCTCTTTAACATCAGCCTCTACATCCTAGTCTCCCTGGCCAGCAAGCCAAGCCCCATGGAGGCCAATATCACCGATAGCTTCGTAGGGGTACACGACGCTATGCCGTTCATACCTATCACGGGAGCCATCACCATGGGAACGGTGGACGAGCTGGAGGATACCATGGCCAGGTACATAGGAGCGGACAGAGCAAAGCTTACGGTGGATGCAGGTTTGGCCCGCCTAAGTACCACCAGGGAAAGGATCGATGCCAGGCAGCTCCTGATACTTTGGGCGGAGGCCGAGAAGATCCTGACAGGGTCTGTAGGAGCCCAGGCTGCCAAGATCGCCGCTGAGGGGAGGATCAACGTAAAACCTGTGGTGGAAGCCACCCAGGCTACCAAGTCCGCTTATGAACTCAAGGCAGGGGCCATCTACGTAGTGCCCGAGAAGGCCTTCGAGGTCTTCACCGATCAGATCAACCACAGTATCGAGGGGCTGTGCCTCACTGTTCAGGATACGGAGGAGGTCAGAAGAAAGTGGAGCATCAAGGAGACGCCCATAATCCAGATCACCAAAAACAGGAGTGGAGAAGGGTATATTGCAGCTACCAATCTTCCTCTGCTCTTCTTGACCATCAGGTCATTTGTGGAGTCGAGCAAGAACAGCATAGTGCTCATAGACAGCATTGATTACCTGATCAGGGAGAATGCAGGGGTGGTCCCGGACAGGGATGTCGTGGACTTCGTTTACCGCATAGAGACCCTCTTTAGAGGCTCTCCTTCCAGGCTGACCCTCCACGAGACGCCGAAGTTCGTCCACGCCAAGCTCGACTCTGACGTAAACGAGGTCAGAGAGCTGCTCTTTGCCCTCGGACCCCTGGGAACCTATCTGCTCAATATCTTCTTCGATGCCATGCTCTCCAAGCTGAGCGATGCTGTAAGAAGGGAGGTCGTATCCGAGGCCAACTCAGCCGTAAGAGAGGGGGTCTTTTTTGAGGGCGTAAAAATGGAGCGCCAGGGGGCAGTTCAAAGCGAGGGTGCCTCCTACGATCCCGATATGGACGAGGCCATAAGGGATCGGGCCAACGAGAATGCCAATGGAAATGGCATAAGGATACCTGATTGCCTGACGCTGATCCGAAGAGACTTCTTCATCTCCCTACGAAAGCTTGACCGCATTATCAAGATGCACGGTCAGATCTTTGACATGATGGCAGCTGTTGGAGGACTCCTGAGGAACTATGGCAGAAGCCCCTATGAGCTGGAGCTGATCCCAGGAATGACCTACGTCATAGAGGCCTACAAGCCATTCAGAAGCCTTGAGCTCTTCAGCGATCTCGTAAACCACGGCATGGACGGGCTCTGCATAAGCAGGTACAATCCGGAGACCCTCCACGAGAGGTTCGGTATACCCTCAGACAAGGTGGTTTGGATGACCCAGAGGAGCGAGGCGGGTTATAGGACCGTGGACCCGACCAACTTCCCAAGGCTTAGCTCCATCCTCTCGGATTTTTTGCAAAACGCCAGCTATCCAGTGGCGCTGATAGAAGGCCTGGGGTACCTCATCACCCAGAGCAACTACGAGACGGTCCTCAGGTTCATCCAGTCTCAGAGGGACGACATCGCTCTCCGGGGAGCAATACTCCTTGTGCCCATAGATCCCCTATCCCTGGATACCAAGGAGCTTCACAGACTGGAGAGCGAGATGGAGCATATCGAGCTTCAAGGCGACTTATTAAATACCCCAGTTACCTAGAGAAGATCCTATGGCTGTAATAGGATCTATGCCTGTAATAGAAACGGAATTTGTGATAATGATCCTGGCCTTAATCATTGGCGCGATCCTTATCCTCAATTCCATCAAGCAATTCCTCTTTAACGCTATTACGGGGATTATAGTGCTCTTCCTGGCAAATGCCTTTCTGGATCTGGGGATTGGCTATAGCTGGCCTGTGATAATCATCTGCGGCATCGGCGGCATAATAGGATCCCTCCTGGTGATAGTGATAGCGCTGCACCTAATGGGAATCCCCTTCTGGTGATAGTCCAAGCGGCCCTTATCCTCAATTCCATCAAGCAATTCCTCGTTAACGCTATTACAGGGCGTATAGTGCTCTTCCGGGCAAGTGCCTTTCTGGGACTAGGGATCAGCTATGGCTGGCTGGTGAGGATCGTCTTTAATTTAATTCTCGCATTCTTCACAGCAGATCTTCATCGGATTCCAACCCTCATATACGCTATTGGATTTTCTATTTCAGGCCCCGCCTCAAATTCACATGTGGCTACCACTATCTTTGACCTACCTTGTTCCTGTCCCTGTGTATGGCCAGGCCCTCGCAGGGGCCATGGAAAAGACATACGATCCCCGCAGCGAAGAAGACCGCCATGATGCCCGTCAGGAATATGCCATCAAAGACCCCTGCCCCACCTATGGATAGGACCAGGGGCCTGGTAGCATGGATGCTCTGGGGAGAGAGGGCCGGCAGGACCCCGGGGGTCACGAGGTTGAAGAGATCAGCGCCCAATAGGGTTCCTATGGTGCCACTAATGTAGGCAAGAACCGGAGATCCACCGCTTCTTCTGGCAAGAACTAGGCCGACGATGGCCGCCAGTAGAGGCGAGATCCAAAATGGCAGGGTAATGCCCTGGCCGGCCACAGGCGAGGCGAAGATGTAGGTCACTATGGCCACCACCAGAACACCCAGGCCCGCCTTCCTGGGATTGGTCCTTCTGTGGAAGAGCAGCTCTACGGTGAGGGCCACAGGTATAAGGCAGCCTCCGGCGTTGACCGCCAGGTAGACCGGGTGGAAGGTGGTGGGATACGGTGGTCCGAAGAGGAAGATGAACCATCCCGGATAGGATGATACAGGGCTTGAGGTGAAGGGTATGTCTATGAGACTTCCTATGATCGCCCCGAAGGTGGCCATAGTGGCGTGCCAGTGATCGAAGCCTATCTGCTCAAAGGCATTCTCCGAGAGCCGGAGAAAGAGGTAGATGAATATTAAAGGTATGGCGATAATTAGGAGAAGGGCGATAATTGTTATGGGCAGAAAGAAAATCTCGTAGACCCGGGCAAAGAACTCGAACATCTCAGCACCTGCAAATATTAATCTACCAGATGGTTAATAGATCTTTCCGGAGTTTTATGCTGAGGCCGGCCTTTTTATAAAGTCCCCCCCCCCAAAAAGGCGACCCAGAAAGGCGCTCCGGCAAAGGGCAAAGATCTTAATAGGGCATATCGGCACTCCTCTATGCCAGGAGGATTCAATATAACCATCCTGACAGGCGCCCAGGCCCAGAGCATGGTGGAGTCGGCCATAGATCCCCAGGTCCAGACCCAGATGTGCGGCATGGAGCTCACGCTGCGAAAAATAGAGGAGTTCATGTCACAAGGAGCCATTGCCTACGATAACAGCGAAAGAAAGCTTCCGGCAACCCAGGAGCTAAAATTCGGCGAGACCAACTGGATCGATCTCCAACCTGGATCCTATCTGGTCACCTTCAACGAGGTAGTGAACATTCCGACGGATGTGGCAGCTCTGGCCAGACCAAGGTCCAGCCTCCTGCGCTGCGGGGCAAGCCTGGAGACTGCCCTTTGGGATCCTGGCTACAGGGGCAGGAGTCAGAGCCTTCTGGTGGTACACAACCCTTCGGGGATCAGGCTGAAGAAGAACGCTAGGCTTTTGCAGCTCGTCTTCATGCGGCTCGATCACCAGGCGGAGAAGGTTTACTCGGGGATATATCAAGAAGAGAATATCTGATAGCAATATGACAAAAGCATAATAAAAGATATGGTTCGGCCAATATTATGGTCTGATCACCATCTATTTGGCCTTAGGTTCTGTGGCTTGGTTGAATTATTTGGTTGGTGCTGCCTGGTTGAATTACTTGGTTTAATAAATCACTTGAGGGATTAACTAACGGATCATCTGAGGGATCACCCTCCGCTGATCGCCATAGTGTTTATGATGTTCCCTGTAGTATCCCTGTCGAAGGTCGAGACCATTCCAGCGTAGGTGCTACCGCCCAGGTACAAGAGGGTGACATCGGCAGAGGATATGGTGGCGTTGGACCCTGCAAAACTGAGGCTATGGACAGTCACGTTCTATCCCAGGCTGCTGATAACAGACCAAGTGGATAGCTCCTTAGCCCCAGAATAGATGAGCATTCTCAGGGACTTGCTTCCAAGCTGGTTTGCAACCGCAGCGGAGTTCACCCTCGGGAGATCGTTCCCGTAGAATGACACCAGAAGGACCGTGGCGTTGCTGCCGTTGTGGCTGAAGGTTCTTACGGGAGTCATGTTCTAGGCCTATGGATCCAGCTTAAAGGGAGACTACAGAGCGCGGCCGGTGACATTAAACTCCTGTACCAGATTTACGGTCAGGTTCCTGACATCGACCACCTGCACCGGAGTTGGGAATGCTAGATAGGAGGAGGCTGCCAGAACGATGGCTGATATAGCCAAAAGCATCTGGACAACTGAGTTAGGAGCGCTCATTTTAAATCATCTCTAAGGAATATTACGCTACCTCTGGACGAAGATTTTTCCAATAAATTTGACATGACTCCTCCATCGATGGGAAAAACAAACGGCACAGGTCCATCGCAAATGTAAAGAAGTCTGGCGACAGGCTGTCATGTGGGGTCTTATACGAGGGCCAGGGGTCTGATGCTAGCTAAAGGCCATCGGATAGCTGACAAAAGGCTAACGGAGGCCAGCCAAAAGAGAGGCGTAGGAATCCATCAACCCCGTGGATGATTGTAGTGCACCACGACCTTTTTCACCAGACCGTCGTAGTCCAGGGGCATGAAGGATGCAGTGGGGTTTCCATCAACGCCGCGGTAATAGATCAGTATACTGTCCACGCCCGCGAAGGACTGCAGCAGCTCATACTGAAGGCCAGGATAGAGCTGGAAACCCTTGGAATAGTAGCGCATTACTTCGTCCTTGCCCTTAATGGTGCCTATGGGCTTCTTGAGATCCTTGACCACCAGTGGGGAGGTGAGCTCCACATCGTCTGAGTATAGGGATAGCAGGTCCTCCATCCGGCGGTCGTTCCATGCATTGATCCAGTCGCGGCAGATCCTCTCGGCCATCTTCTCGGAAATCATAGGAAAGGCTAGGGTTATAACAAATTAAAAAGCTGTGCCCCCTGGATCATCCCAGAGATTGCTTTAATCAGAATAATCCTATGCTTTTCCCTACGAGATACATCGGACTTAATTCATTGGTAGGTAGACTTCACAGCAAACACCAAGAAGTAAACTAGCTTACCATATTACAAACATTATCATACTGATAGTAGCAAATAGAAAGCTCGACTTGGACGTGCAAAAAGAAATGGCGGGATAAATGGGTATTAAAGTTTCTGGATCTCCTCCTTGGACGCGACCTTCACGCCTTTGGATATGAGAACCGTCCTGGCCATAACTATATCATCCACCCTGAGGATGAGCATGGCTTTCTCGGCCTTGGCTGTGACGAAGGCATAGGCATAATCGACGTTGATATCGTTGTCGCCCAGGGCGTTGACTATCTCGTACAGCCCTCCAGGGGCGTCCTTCATCTCCACCGCCAGGACGTCGGTCATGGATACGGTAAAGCCGCTATCGCGGAGGACCTGGTAGCCCTTCTCGGAGTTATCCACCACCATGCGAATGACTCCGAAGTCACCGGCCTCGGCTATGGTCATGGCTCTTATGTTCACGCCAGCGTCGGACAAGGTCTTGGAGACCTTGGCCATCCTTCCAGGCTTGTTCTCCACAAAGAGGGAGATCTGCTTGAGCTCAGCCACCACAAGTTCCTCCTAAATTTTCCTGTTATCTATGACCCTCTTGGCCTTGCCCTCTGACCTCGGGATGGTTCCGGGCTCGACCAGGTCCACGCTGGCAGCTATGTTCAGCACGCCTTTTAGCTCTTTTGAGACCTTTTTCTTGAGGCTGAGGAGATCCCTGATCTTGTCGCTGAAGCCGGCCTCAACGAGTTCGACCCTGACCGCCATGACATCCAGGGGTCCATCCCTGTCCACTATGATCTGCCAGTGGTCTCCGACCTCGGGGATGCCCATGAGCACCGACTCAACCTGGCTCGGGAAGACATTGATGCCACGGATGATGAGCATGTCATCGGTCCGGCCTAAGATCCTCATGATCCTGGGATGGGTCCGTCCGCACTCACAGGGCTCGGTCTCCATGATGGATAAGTCCCCTATCCTGTACCTGATGAGGGGCATGGCGAACTTGTTCAGGGTGGTAAAGACCAACTCTCCGCGCTCGCCATTGTCTACGGTCTCTCCGGTCTTGGGGTCCAAAACCTCGGTCAGGAACATGTCCCCCCAGACGTGGATGCCTTTCTTGCGGCTGCACTCGGTGAATAGTGGTCCTGAGATCTCGCTGGTTCCGTAGATATCGTAGGCCTTGATGCCCGTGGCTTCCTCTATCCTCTTTCTGGTCTCAAGGGACCAGGGCTCGGCGCCGAAGATACCGGCCTTGAGCTGTGTATCCTCCCTGATGCTTACACCCATCTTATCCGCCACTTCTATCAGGTGGAGGAAGTAGGAGGGAGTGCAGGCGATGGCCGTGGTACCCAGGTCCTGCATGAGGGTGATCTGGCGCTCGGTATTTCCCACACCCATGGGTATGACGGCAGCACCTACCCTCTCCGCACCGTAGTGGAGGCCAAGGCCGCCTGTGAAGAG
>DAXJ01000077.1 GCA_002506335.1 Methanosaeta sp. UBA114 | reverse complement strand
TACTAAGCTTAGAATCTTTAGGGGTTGATTGGTATCAATAGATTGATCAATTAGGTATGATCTATCGATGGATAGGACTATTCTCAGTCGAATTAATCATAGATGTATTGCTCAGGGATACCGATCCCGGGCGCACATCCTCCTCATGTACTGAATCTAAGGATTCCTGGACTCCCAGGGAAAAAACTAAGACCAGTACGGCCAGGGATGAAAAGAGAATCCTGCCTTGTATCATATATTCCCCCACTCCATCTGGCAGCTCTTTGTCTGCCTTATTCCTCACAATGCACCCCCTTAACCGGCTGATATAATAAAGCTAATTGAGGCTTCGATAGACCGCTGACTAGAGAAAAGTTTTGATATTAGGTCCCTATAACTGTGTTAGGACGTGGTGACCTATGAGGCGGTTAGAGGTAGATATGCCGGGCAAGGGCAGGGCCATAATTGAACTCGATAACAGAAATCCCAGGACTTCCCAGGAGATCTATGAGAATCCCCCAATGGATGCCAGGGCCAACCTTTTGGGTGAGGAAGTCTACTTTGAGACTCCCTTGAAGCTGGAGAATGAGAATACATCCTCCCGTGCGTCTCCAGGAGATGTCTCTTATTGGCACCCAGGCTCAGCCATGTGCATCTTCTTTGGCTCAACACAGCCTTATTCTCCAGTCAACCACATAGGCTGGGTAGTTGAAGGCATAGAGATCTTCCGGGAGATCGCAAAGGGCGACAGAATAGTATTAAAATCAACAGGCAGTAAATATTAAAAACAAGCATAAAAAGGGTAGACCATCGTCCTGTCAGGCCTGACATCAGCCCCTTCAGCCCCGAAGCCAGCCCTCCTGAAGCTATCGCGACCACCAGAACTGCCGATAGCCTACCGAGGATGGCAAGCCCGGTAGATCTCAGGGCAGCAGGGTACAGCCTGAGCCGAGGAGTACACAAGGATGCAGGTAAGGGGGATCAGAATGCATGAGGCTGAGATATGAGTAAGATCTAAAAAGCTGCCGTGGCTGCTGGTGAAGCTGACGATGAGGGTCATGACTCCGCCGCCGACGGTTAGGGATATGGCCAGAGGCACCACAGCCAGAGCCCTACAATCTTCTCCTGAGTATCCTGTCTCTATCTCGGGGGTGGAATCTTTGATCAGCTCTAGAGATGCTAGGGGCAGTATGAGGCATACTGCCATCTAGAGGGCTGGAACGCTTATGTAGAAGAACCCCCCAGGGGCTTTTTTCGAACCAGCCTACAGAGAGCGTGAAAATAGCCTACAGCTGAACCTGTTGTCGAGGCAGCCTTACCCTGGATCTCCTTTAGGTAAGGATTGGTGTAGGTGACAAAGATAGCCTACTACGGTGAAAGGGTTAACTAATGCTAAAATGGCAGTGGTAGGACCTAGGGGCTGATCGATCTCCATAGGCTCAAATTGGCTTCATCTGCCATTATATACATTGCTTTTAATTTCGTTAAAACTTCTACAGCTAATCACCAATAGTTAATCATCAACAGCTAATATCAACGGCTTACCCTCAATCATGAGAGTGTTCTTGTAGACCATTTAACTTGGGCTCTCAATGAAAGGCTGGACGATGCTGTTCCTCCCAATAGCCAAGCTCATCAGGATGAATCGATTTTAACTCCTGAAGGAAGAACTCCCGACCAACTCCCGTCGAAAATCCACCTGTCTAGGTTCTTATCGTGGACCCGTAGGCGGTAGATAACGATTCCCATCAAGTGATGAACATCTAAAGAATATCTCATGCGGCGCAAAGATCGGCGATGTATTCTACGGTGGAAGAATGGCTGCTTGCGAGGGCTTTACTATAGGGCAGTTCTGCGAGAAGTGCTTCCAGAACAGCCATATGCTGGGATGGGCAGAGGGAGTGAAGTGTGGCAAGGGCAGCGATAGTAAGCTCTCGACCATACGAACGGCAGCGCTGCTTGGTAAACGCTTGATAAAAGAACAGTGATGCCGCTTAAAAAACTTCTGGCAACGGCAGAGGTCGGAGCAGGGGGACTCACACGTCTCCATCCCCTACCTCTGGAAATCCCCGGCTGATGCGCCAGATGATCCTGCTCTCGTGGCATAAACCCTTAATATTAACATAATACTTTATCTAGTGATGAACGAGTACACCAACGGGGAGATTGTAGTCCTCTGGGACCCTGATAAGTGCACCCACTCCAGGCATTGCATCAAAGGGCTTCCAGCTGTCTTTGATCGTAGCAAGAGGCCCTGGATAAACATGCAGGGTACAAGCTCTGAGGAGATAACAAAGGTCATCGATCTCTGCCCATCGGGTGCTCTATCGTACAGAAGGATCAGTGACGAAGGGAAAAAGATGGAACCTTCAGCGCAAATAAAGGCCATCAGGAACGGCCCTCTGCTCATCCAGGGCGATTGCGTTCTTACTGGTGCAGAAGGAAAGGTTCTCAAGGATGAAGGTCCCTACGCCCTTTGCAGGTGCGGCGGCTCTAAGAATAAGCCCTATTGCGATGGAGCACATGCTAAAATCGAGTTTAGCGACAGCCAATAGGTGTGCAACCGAATTCAAACTGGATAACCTATAGAAAAATTAGATGAGCATGGCGCCACGTTTACCCTGGTTTTTACAATCAATCCTCATTGGGATGGGGCTGGACGTTCCTGAAATCATAGGGATTAGCGGTGGGGCTATTCCCGCAGCGGAACATGGATCACCGGCCCGGAGGCAGGGGTCTTACGCCCATCTCCACTCCACCTCGAGATAAAAATAGTTAAGCTCAGAAGGCAGGTATCTCCACAAAGCGCTTAATCGCCTCCATATATTCCTCCAGTCCATAGAGCATAAGGGTATTGTGTCCGGCTTCTGCTATCACCAGCATGTTCTTGCTCTCATTCGTGGCAGCCGCATAGAGATCGAGCCCATCCTCCAGTGGGATTATCTCATCCTCCTCGCCATGGATCACCAGTACAGGCATCTTTGCTCCTTTCATCATCTCCTGGTTGGAGATTAGGTGCTCTTTGGATCCATCCAGGAGCCTTGGGTTTACGCCCAGATTTACCAGGAGATTGAAGGTATGGGCAAAGCCGCTCTCAAGGATTAAGCCCGATACCTCCTCCGGGTGGCTGGAGGCGATCTTCAAGGCCGAGGCAGAGCCGAGGCTTCTTCCCATGACAAAGACCTTTCCCGTAAAGCCCTTCTCTTTGATAAAAGCCAGATACTGCCTGAAGATGGATTCGGCATCCTTGAGCATGGAGATATACTTGGGGGTGCCCTCGCTCGTCCCATATCCTCTGAAGTCCACGATGCAAAAATTTATGTTCATTTCTCTATACACCGGCCCTATGTTGTCGTAGTCGTAAGCGTTCTCGCCATTGCCATGGAAGAAGAGTATGTTTGGGGACGACTTATCGGCCATGTGCATCACGCCATCGACCCTGGTTCCATCCTCCATATGGAAAGATACCACCGATCTATTGGATGCTTCGAGATTTGAACCTATGTCCCTTCTGGGATAAAAGATGTGGACCAATACCCGTGGATCGTCTAGGAAGGCCAAAGACAAATTCTCTTTTGCTGAGGGGCTCCATGATAAATCCTCTTCCATGGGGCCTGGATTAATCTTCATGGAGTTATCTTTTACCCCTTTTTATGAGCTTTATTTCCATGATCTCAGGATAGAACTTGCCGGCCACAAAGAGCCTATCCTCCTCAGAGACATAAGCTATGCCATTGAGAGCATCCACTGAGCCCGTGTCCTTTATAATGCCCTCAAGGTCTGCCCAGGCAACGATTTCTCCAGTCTTGGGCGATATGATGGCTATTCTGTAAGTCGGCCAGTAGTTGGCGTATATCAGTCCCTGGATGTACTCCAGCTCGTTGAGCTCTAAGACCGAGCCGCCTCTATCCCTGACCATAAGCTGCTTTACTTCCTTCATGGTAATGGGATCGAGGTAGTGAAGGGTATCTGTACCATCGCTCATAATGAGGTAGGTTCCATCCGAGGTTATACCCCAGCCTTCGGTGGGATATGTAAAATTATCTGTGAGGTTGAAGCTCTCCTTGTTGTAGATGAATCCCTTGTTGGAGCGCCAGGTGAGCTGAATTACGCTGTCATTCCAGAGGGCGATTCCCTCGCCGAAGTACTCGTTGGGCAGGGAAACCCTCTTCAAAACCTCGCCCGTCTCCAGGTCTTCAAGGCGCAGTTCGGATCTTCCATAAAGCCCCGTGCTCTCGTATAATCGGCCTTGATCATATACCAGGCCTTCGGTAAAGGCAGTTTTATCGTGGGGATAGGCACGAACTACTCTGTAACCGTAGATCGGAGTGATATTCTGGCTGTGGTTGCTTTGGGATTGATCTGGAGCGGATAGTAAATCAGCTGATAATTCAGCGGGTGATAATCCGGATGATGATGTTTCAGATGGTGGTGTTTCAGTAGATGATGATTCAGAGGCAGATGAAGCGCTAGATAAAGCGCTGGCTAAGGGCAAATTGGCTATCAATGCCAAAAAGACCGCGTTAACTACAATATAAAAGAGAACTCTGCTTCTCATACTTCACCCTGTTATCCTGGTACCATCCCTGCCTTCCAAGGCTTCCTTTAAATGATCAACATATGTAATCAGCGCCGGATTGTCTGTGGACTCCGCATACCCAGCGCAAGCCTCAACCTTTGGTAACATGGACCCATCAGGAAACTCTCCTGCGGATAAAAGCCTTCTGACATCCTCTGACATCGATCGATAATAAGAAAAAGTCTTCCTTTGCTCAGGGCAGATCCCAGAAATTAGAGGCCTGGATCTCAGGTCCATCGTTTGTCATCGTCAGCAAATTCATTTAAATCAAAATCGCTCTCTGCATGTCATGCGACATAGAGATGATTGCACTGAATTTGTTGCGCAACCGGCAGGAGATAAAGCTGTAATTGATGCCCTGCCGAAAGAAGCCAACGAAGCTATCATCGACGCCTATAAAATCGGTTCGACCAATTCTGAGGAGTGGACACCTTTCATTGCGGGCACCATAGTCTCCTCGATCGATGCAGCAGCAGTCTTTGCCATTCTCAGGTCCAAGAGAATCAGCCTGCTCAGGGACCTGAGGCACCTTTTGGAGCTGAAAACCGGGAGCAACGACCCCATGGCTATTTCCCTTACGATCGGCTTCACTTGCTTTCTTGTGGGTCCTGGTACTTCCATCGTCAGTTTGGACCTGCCTTTGCCCAGTAGATGGTTTTAGGTTCCGTAGCGTGCTATCTGGCAGACAAGGGCATGGTCTTACGCCCATCAATAGGATAAGCTCGAATACGGTGGCTTCTATCCCGTTCTACCCATATCACTGATGCTCCTGATCTACGGTATTACTGCTTCCCTGGGGGGCAGCAACGACTTTCTGACGGTCTACCTGGCAGGCATGGTTACGGGCAACAAAGGATTCATCCGCAAAAGAAGCTTCCTTCAGTTTCACGATGGCCTGGCTTATGCAGATTGCTCTGTTCCTTCCCTTAGGGATGCCTAGGAGAGAGAAGGCGATGTTGGCCTGGGTAGGGCCTTAGAGGAGTTATGCTCATCATCTTCGCCACCTACCCGATCCTAGCAAACCTTCCCCAGGCCGAGCTCATACTCAATGTGGCCGTCTTCACCATCACCACTTCAGTGCTGGTCCAAGGAACTCCTATTCCACTAGTAGCAAAACTCCTGGGGATTGATGCTCCTCTGGCTGCGGAGCCAGGTTGTCTGGCAAAGTGCGATTTGGGCGGTGTGATAAAGGACCGGCTGATGGAAGTGATGGTGCCCCAGGGCTCTCCTGCCGCATGCAAGCAGATAGTAAATCTAGGATTGAACAGAGATCTGATGATGGTTGTGCTGAGGAGTGAGACTGATCTCCCGATGTCGTCAGGAAAAATCGCCTTGCAGCCAGGAGGTGTTCTTCTTGTGCGGTCTAATGAGGCGTCTTTAAATGGTCTCGAATCCGACTTGGGAATAAAAACAGAAATAGGCTGAATGACCTGCTAAAACCAACCTCTCAATTCTCAGAGTTATCAACCACTTTTGGCTTTAGGAGATCCAGGAAAGCTCCAGTCCTTTTGAGAATCTCAGCCCTGGCCGTTCCATCCATACCAGAAACCCTCAACGCAGCCCCTTTCCACCTACCGCATTTCATGCCAGCGTCTGAAAAGTTCAGGCTGAACTCAACCTGGCCTTGGCTGGCTCCAGGAAGCGTCTCCTGATCTGCCATGTACCACCAAAGGGTCACCCAACCGGCTTTTTCAGCTATAGGGATCAGGTCCCTAGCCTTATCCGAATCCATGGGATCAACATAAGGCGGATCTATCAGAAGAAGCCCCGGCTCTGCTCTCTTCAAGAAAAGCCTTATACCGCCAAAACCATCTCCTCGGTGGAAGTTCATTCGAGGCAAAGAGATCCAAGAGGAGGCAATATCCGGGCTTATATCCCAGAGCTCCCCTTCCAGGGCGGCTCCTACCTTTCCAGCGAGCTTCATAATGACCCTGGATGATCCGGGATATACTTTCAGGCTCGAAGGGTTCATCTCAGCCAAGATCTGGAGGTAAGGAAACTCCTTTAATTCCAAAAGTCCTGGATTTTGCCAGAGACTGCCTACGCCCTCCTCCCATTCGCCGGGTGATCTCAAGGAATACTCAAGGCGGCCCACATGGCTCTCTGCGTAGATCAGCCTCCCTTCCCTGGCGATCAGATAATTTGCCACCTCAGCCAGGATGAAATGCTTCCATACATCTCCGGCATTTCCGGCGTGGATGGAGTGATCGTAGGCCGTCGTTGGGCGGGTTGTAGATTTTACCTCTGAGGGGGATTGTTTATCCTTGGAGTCCATGAGGCTCTATCTCCTGAAGATCGCATGGCTTTAAGATATAGGTGGCCCAACATCTAATTTAGCCCTTTATCGCCTGGAGCCGAAGATCCTTTCCATTAAAGATCTATTCTCCCTTTTACAATACTGTAATTTATTGCGTCTTTTATGATCTTCAATATGCTCTTGGTATTTATCATGACTCTTGCAGCGTACCTTTTTGCAGGTGCAGAATTCCTTTCCGTTTTCTGATAATGTCCTGCCTGAATCGCTGATATCTTTCATTCACCCTTAGAAAACCAGGCGCAAGCAAAAAAGCTTATGAGTATCAGGGCTAGCTTATGCAGAATGTAAATCCCCAAAGCGCATAATCTAAAAAGGGCTGGACCTATAGAACTATCAGATCAGCGTTGTTACATCAAACATGTTAAAGGATAAAGATCAAAAGCGGTTCTATGCCAGCACTAACGCTGCAGATGGTATCGAAAATATGCTTTTAAAGAGCGGCACGTGTCTGGGAATCCGGTGCGCCAGCTGATGGAACGCCCATGCGCTACATGGTTGATGATATCTAGAGAATCCACAGCCAGACCGAGCTTGTCCGATCTGAACTCGCTCTCATTCTTGATCGAATATTTTCTATAAAGCATAACCTCACAAAAATCCAAAAAGCTGATGGGGTTATTCAAGTTTAATCGATTGCTCTCGCAGTTTGCAAAAATGTTCGTTTTTTACTATGATCCTATGGATGATAATCCGACCGTCTATCTATGGATAAGCTTTACTATGAAAAGGCTATTTTGAGGACATCCGCTGTGCAGGTGACGTCTGTGAATCTCAGCTTTTGAGAGTCTCTGCTCTTTTAGCATCAACTACAGCATAAACTTCGCCTTGATGAAGAGACCTAGACAGCCACTACTTCAGCTGGAGATCCAGTCTACCAACGGTTGTACCAGGAGTGTACCGCTAAAGGTCCTACCGCTAAATACTAGATCAATGAAAATTGTGATGCCAGCATATAACAGATATTACATTGAACGATATGCCTACAGCGGCTATACCTGGCCTAAGCTAGCTCAGTTTAATCATTATAGCAGACCTACCATTTGCAGGCAGATAACCAGGTTCAGTTGCTGTGGTAGCAGCTGCCTCCAGTACCCAGTTATCGCCTTCTCTACGGCAATTGACGACATATGCTGCTAATAAATATAAGCCTTGTGGGATGCGGATAGGATTATGAAGATATTTAGCTACGGCGGTTCACTGGTTGGAGTTTGCTATGCACCCTAGGATATTGCAAATTGTTATCCTTCAGATGATTACCAATACCTTCATGGCAGGCCCTGCCTCTGGCGGCAAACCTTTTCAGACGCAAGGTCCTCTTGCGCTTTAATATTTCATAACAATGGCCTTAGATGCCATTGTTAGCGGATGCCAATATAAGTTTACATCGTAAACAGGCGCCAAAAAAGGTTTACGCGGTAGGATGACCCTCTAGCTCAAGGCCGATGCTTTTGCTCTCATCCATACCATCAGCCCGTGCCCATTGTTCTTAAGTTTATAACCTCGTTTTTTCAATTCTGCACGCACATCTCCGGGAGATAAACCTATCCTATTGGCAATTGATTGAATTTCCCTACGATTAAAGATAAAAGACATAAATCTCTCGTTCTTCGAGAGGTAGGTATCGAGATCGAGCTTACCGGATATCTGGTCCAGCTTAATACCTCCATGTAGCGGATTTGCGGTCTCCTTTATGTACCTATCCCTTGTGAAAGCCCCGTCAATAAAACCAGGTGCACGTTTCAGCTATTTAAAACCGATTTTATGAGATTTTACGCGGCTTTTAATGGAAAGAGGACCAGTCACCCAGGCACCAGTTGAGATATGACCAGCTCATAATAGCACTTCTAACCTTTAGCTCCGTAGTCGATATGGTTCGGAATGCTATAGGAGTTCTTGGGCGATACGGTGCAGCAGGCATGGCGGAATGATGCTGATCTCATCAGCTCTATCTGGGCCGGATTCATCTTTCTCTGAAGGCCATTTCCCCTGTAATCGGGGTGAACAGCCATAGTCTTCCTGTGAGCTACCTTGGGCAGTTCTTCCGGCAGCAGGCCGATATCGGCGCCGTAGTTTTCTCTACTGGGGACGTCCAGGACGTGATAGGCTACTAGACCTTCAGGTGCCAAGGTTCACAGGATTGGATTTCCCAGGCGAAAATGCTCCGAGAAATCCTCTCTAGAACTGGGCTTGAAGAACTCCGCCTCGAGCAGATCCTGCAAAATGAGCTCCTGAATGTCTAAGATTCCTTTCAGAAAGCTATTATCGAGATACCCTATCTCACAGGGAATTTTCTGATTAGAGCTTCTCTTTCTAATGGTAAATCTCTCTTTGGGAATAGACCTCTCTACAAGGCTATTTTTTATAGAGTTATATTTCCCTAGAGGGCTATCAGAGATCTCATCTATAATCCTGGGGCGACTAAAACGTTCAATTACCATCCATAAGCCCCTCCTACGTTTTCTCCTTGGATTTCCTTCCCAACATTAAAGCTATGGCTAGGTACTGCCAGATAACCTTCACATCCACAAAGCCGGCCTCCCTCCACCATTCAGCTTTCCGAGCCTTGCTGGTATATTAGTGGATCTCCTTCTCGTCCCTAAGGCTAGCCACGAATTCTACAATCTCCGGATCCACCCTGCTCTTCCTCTACTCCATGATGCTGTTGAACCACTGGATCATATCATCTCCCTCATTATAGCCCTCCACGGCTACCAGTAGCCCTCCGGGCTTTAGATGATCTAGGCATCTGGAGATCAGGTCTCTGTATCTATCCGGTGATATGTGCTCCAGAACTATGGTGGAGGTGATGACATCGTACTTATCCTGGCGTTCATCCTCTTCAATGCCGCCAGGGAGGCATTCCCTATGCCACACCCAAGATCCAGAACTATGGGGTATTTTCCTAGGTACCTCTCGCAGGCATCGGCGATAGCCTCCAGAGCATCCTGATAGTGGGGGATTACCGCTAACTGGTACTCATCGAAGAGCCTGGAGTGGCCGTCGTAGCAGGAGATGGTAGAACCTGTGGGCATATTGGAGTTTTAACTGGGCGCTTCTACTTAAACGCCTTGGGAATTATCTTGAGGTTGCTCAAAAGATCAGACTGTCGAGGCTATTTAGGAGTTTCTTTATTTCAAACCTGACTCCCTCATTTCTGTGCGATCAAAAATATAGTCGAGCGCAAAAGCTTGCCTCACTCATTATAACTTAGCCGCTTTATCCGTACTAGATCCCAGTTAGTGATAGTTTATACAGCGGTATGGGGCTGTATGAAAGTTTTTCTGTCTCTACGATGCCTTGGTCCTTGCTTCAGCTCCTTCCTCCAGCATTCCACTGCATCTTACCAGCTTTATCGGGGCTATTGTCATATTAGATGTATTTATTATACCATTACAGATAACCAGGCTGAAGAGGTAGCGAGAATGAGATCAGGTCTTTCATGTATGGGTCTGACGATAGCTTTCCTCCTGGCCCTGGCTGGAATGGCTGCGGCCTGTCACGAGGAGGGGAAGGTGGGGCCTTACAATGTCTCTTTCGAGATGAACACCACTGAGGACTACAGGGTTATAGTGGAGACGATCCCTATGGAAGGGGTAATGTCCGATGGCATCGATTACATCAACTACAATCTCACCGTAGATAGCCCTGATAGCTTTGTATACCTTTTCATAACTCGCTATAATGGTAGCATGGACACCAGCATCAATGCCAACCACCGGATAGTCTCCGATCTCCTGGCCGATCTGGCCTGCGCCGATCCCAAAATATTCCAGCCATTGATCGATGGTCACGCCGGGGTTCTAGGATATTGCGAGTTCCCTTCAGGGGTGCTGGTGACCTGCGCCAGCTACTCGCCTGACGCAGTAGGGGAATCCACCAGCCCCAGGGGCATGACCAACTGCCGTTACATCTCAACCTTCCCCTGGGAGACCACCAGGGATATGCTAGCCAGTATTCACGTGGAGGTGCCGGTGGAGGATAAGGAGCTGTTCCTGAGGGCCTACAAGAACTATACCTCCGGTGCCGGACAAGAAGCGGCAAAGGCTTCCAATTCGGGGACCGTCCTCGGGGCAGGGACTTCTAAGAATCAGGCAATGGAAGGGTCCTCGATTCTCAAGCCTGTAAAGATCGGTCGAGGAGGTTGAAACGCTTTATAGCAGGATAAGGCAGCCATTCATACCATATTTCTCATGTTTTTCTGCGTTCTCCAGATTTCCCAGCCTTTTTAGTACATTATCCTTCTATCCCTTGCTTTCGCGCTGGACTTAAGTATTGGTAGCGCTTTCAAGGGACAACCTGGGATTCTGGGATAAAGCACAATCTTATTTATCCAGCAGATCCGGCCAATATTACCTCTTTCGGAGGCTGCACTTTTTGTCTCTGCATCGCGCATACGCCTCTCACAGCCACAACGTGTCCCCATAGATCCATGTGATGTGTATCATCGCTATGGACTTTAGAGGCTTTAAATATATCATATACGGCGTGTAGTGGGGTGAGCTGAAACCACAAGAAGCTGGCATCTTAACCCCTCGGTTGAGCTAGGGAAGTTAAAACTATTTGACGGAGTAAAATCCCATGTTTCAGCATCAACAGCCTTTTGGGTGGTTCATGTAAGTATTAGGTGATCTCTACATAAAAACCATCTTTTAATATTACCGGCTAATTAAGTGGGTTACGGAGGAATTGGCTATTAACTCGATTAAGATGATGCTGGTTATGGCGGCTTTAAGCCTGCTGGTAATGGGGGCATACGCCCAGCTCGAAGGTATTACGTATGATGGCGATAGTTACTATGAGTCTCAGGCAGGTAGCTCTATGGATCAGATGCCTATAGCTGATCAATCCTTCAGCCACGGCGGTCACTACTATGACTGGATGTCTCCAGGAGGATACTACAGCTACTGGTATTATCCGTCCACGTACTACTACTGGTCTTATCCTACCACGACATATTACAGGTACACCACCCCAGTCACGTACTACTACACGACCCCTGTAGTCTACAGCTACAGGTGGGACTACGGCCCATGGTATCCTTATGGTACCACGACCTACTACTACTCCAGCAGCTACTTCCATAAGGGCGGCATCAACTTCCTGAGCATCTAGAAACGCCAGAAGAATAATCTTAGGCTAAAAGAGAGCCCGTGGCTTTGACCACGCCAGCAGTAGGGGAGTGACAAGTCTGGCACCAACCGAGGGATCAGGGCGGTGCCCTTTCTCGATTTTCCTCAATATAATTTGGCTATTCTTAATAGAATAGATCTTAACAGCTTTCCTTTAAAGCCTTCTTAATCTTTCTTTCCATATCAGGAGGAGGTGAATAGTTCCCCTCAGAGGGCCCTATCGGGGTCCTAGCTATCTCCTGAAAGCTTATGCCCATGGTCTCCGGGTCCAGGGGAAAGGTCTCAGTGACGGTATCCTTCTTTGCCACTATCACTGTCACCATCAGAGTCCTTTTGCCGCTGAGATAGTTGATGAAGAAATAATAATGGCCTCTGATCTCCGGAAGCCTTCTTTTAAGTCGCTCGAAGTCCTCGACCGATCTCACCTCAGTGAGCATGAAGGCCTCCTTCAGGGTCAGGTCGAACCTGGCTTTCCTCGGTTCCAGGCAGATCTCATCGGTCAAGCGGATCATGGCTTTGGAGTTGCGTCGATGGTTTAATATCTTGGTGATGATCGAGAAATACTTGGTAAATTATTTAATGGTACAGCTCGGATACTTATAGGATATTCTTGAAGCTCGCCACGATTTTGGGTATAATCAAAGATACCTTCCAGGGATGGAGTGAGGATAAGGTATCCAGGATCGCTGCGGCTCTGGCCTACTATACCATCGTCTCCATGGCGCCCCTTCAAGCCATAGTCATTGGGATTGCCGGCCTTGTTTTTGGCCAGGGGGCTGTGAGAAACCAAATTCTTCTCCAGGTCCAGGGGATGGTGGGCCCCCAGGGAGCCAATGCGTTCAGGACCATCATGGAGAATGCCAGGGTGTCGGGAGAAGGCCTTGCTGCCACCATCCTGGGCCTGGCCACTCTGATCTTCGGTGCCACGGGTGCCTTTGTGGAGCTTAAGGATGCATTAAACACCATATGGAATATAGAACCTAAGCCCGGAAGGGGGATCATAGCTACCGTAAAAGACAGGATCTTCTCATTCACCCTGATCCTGGTCACGGCCTTCCTTCTGGTCGTCTCCCTGGTGATAAGTGCAGCTTTGACAGCTTTCGGCACCTTCTTGGGAGGTATCATTCCTTACGTTGGCCTGATGCAGGCCGTGAACTTCATCCTATCCTTCGTCGCCATCACCCTGATCTTCGCTGCCATATACAGGTTCGTACCCGATGCCAAGATTGCCTGGAGCGATGTCTGGATAGGGGCTGTGGCGACCTCCCTTCTATTTACTATAGGAAAATATCTGATAGCTCTATATCTGGGAAGCGCGACCTCGGCCTCAGCCTACGGAGTGGCAGGATCTCTGGTGGTGATTCTGATATGGTTCTACTACTCGGCTCAGATATTTCTTCTAGGTGCAGAATTCACCCAGGTTTATGCCACTCAGGCCGGGTCCATGATAACGCCTAAAGGTGAGGCATTGGCAGCTCAAAATCCTGCAGCTAGGCATTATGCATCTTCCTCCAGGCCAGCAAGCCAGAGCAGCGGTGCCGAGGCTAGCGGACAGGAAGGCAAGTATATAAGCCATGGGATTCTATATGACGTAGGGACAATGATCCGATCAATCTATTCTCTGGTTAAAAAGCTATAGGGAGATTGAATCAGTGGGTATCAGATATTGGTGAATCGGAGCGATCTAAGCTAGACCACTGCCTTCTATCTATCGGCTGTATGATTTACAATTGTTTCAGTGCTGTTCACCTTCCCCGATGAGCCTTGGGCCACTAAAGATACCACATCGTTATTATCAACCCAGGGAGCCGTTTTATTGTTCAAATAATCCACGTGATTTCTATCCAAGCTGAAGTAGCCTGAGGAGATGGGCTCAGATGTCTTGACTCCGCCGGTTCTCTGATTTGTTGCCTTGGCGGTCACATTCCTTGGATCTCCGAAGTCGATCTGTCCATATACTGGGTGTATATTACGGGTGGTGTACTCAGAGAAGCAAATGATACCGAAGTTATAGGCCTCACCATCCTTTGGCTGAAGGATGCCGTTGAACCCGGAGACCTGTTCGAAGATCACATACCTCGGCATAGGCAGCGAATAGTAGGTAAGGAGGTGCACGTCCTTCAGGACATCGATCCTCGCCAAGAGCTTAAAATCGCCGCTACCCGCTTCTGTTGTGTAGGTCACTGGGTACGTCCTGCTGGTCAGGTTACTCAATGTGAGGTCCACGTAACTAGATTTACCTGACGATTGGTGAACTCGGCAGTCTTGCCCTCGTACTGCACCCAAGGCGCAGTATTTCTGCCAGAACCTACGACATTCCCAGGACCATGCTGAGGTTGACTCGGGGGTGGAAACCTGGGCCCAGTTCCACCGGGGATCGTTGAAAGCCCCCTGCCCCAGTTGTGATCGTGGTGTTCCGTGCCATTGATGATTAAAGTTCTGATATTCAGGGTGATGGTTCATCCGGCCTGAGCCATCGGCATGAATGGTGTTTCTGGTATGGCCAATACTCTTAGCTATGTTGGAGACTCCATACGACATAACTTCACGGAAAATTGTAACACCAAGTAATATGAGATAACCTTATTAGTTAAGAGCCAGATGACCTGGCTGTCATGATTCCCAAGTGGATGGCGCAATCGCAGGCAGTCCCATGCACATGTCCTGAGGCTCACGGCGGCAGAAAGAGCTTCATAAGAAAGACCTTGGATGGAACCTTCGAATTCCTTCAGGAGTCCTTCAATGCGGAGAGCTTCTCCGCAAGGCGGGGCTTGCTTCAGAGCCTGGATCCCAGGGTGAAGCTGGTATCTGCCCTGGCTTTCGTCTTTGCCCTAAGCCTTACCAATGATATCAGAGCCCTTCTGGCAGTCTACCTCCTGGAGCTTCTCCTCTCCTACGCCAGTCGAGTGGAGATCTCTTTCTTCCTAAAAAGGGTCTGGCTCTTCGTTCCCCTCTTCACAGGGGTAATAGCCCTGCCAATGGCCTTCAACATCTTCATGCACGGAGATCCTCTCTGGACGGTAGCTACCCTGGGACCTGGCGCTCACCTGGGGCCCTTTGCCCTTCCCGAGGCCATCTACATCACCCGGCAGGGAACAATAGCAGCAGTGGTCTTCACCACCAGAGTGGCGGTCTCAGTCTCGGCAGTGGTCCTCCTCTTCCTGACCACGCCCCAGCAGCTCCTCTTCAAGTCCTTGAGGGCGGTGGGAGTTCCCAAGCTCTACGTCCTGACCCTGGAGATGACCTACAGGTACATCTTCCTACTGGTTGAGTTGATCCGGGAGATGTACGTGGCCAAGAGGGCCAGGACCATCAAGTACATGTCCACCCGGGAGGAGCAGAAGTGGGTCGGTGGAAGGATAGGGTACTCCCTGGTGAGGTCTATGGATATGAGCGATAAAGTCCACAAGGCTATGATCTCCAGAGGCTTTAACGGTGATATAAAGATCATGGAGGAGTTCGGCTTGAAAAGGCGTGACTACATCGCAGGGGTGATCACCTTCCTCTTAAGCAGCCTTTTGGTTTTGGTATCCCAAAACATCCTTTCGATTTAGAAATGAAAGAAAAAACAGAGCAAAAAAACAAAGCAAACGGCAGGGATGAGCGCAGGAAACGATCAAAGGAAAGGAACAGAGGATAAATGGAATCAGAGACGATCTTCGAACTCAGAGGTGTATCCTACTCATATCTGGGAAAGATTGATGCTTTAAAGGGCGTGAGCTTAAAGATCTGCTGCGGAGAGCAGATCGCCATCATGGGAGCCAATGGCAGCGGAAAATCCACCCTTCTGGCCATCTTAGACGCCCTCATCTACCCAACCGCAGGGAAGTTTTGCGCCTTTGGCAGGGAGGTCACCGAGGGCCTTTTCGATTCGGTGAAAGAGGACGATTTCAGGAGCTATTTCAGGAAGCGAGTGGGCTTCGTCTTCCAGAACTCCGATGTCCAGCTCTTCTCCCCCACTGTCTACGATGAGGTGGCCTTCGGTCCTCTTCAGCTCGATCTCTCGCCTGAGGAGGTCAGGGTCAGGGCCGACGAGGTGTTGGAGTTCGCAGGCATAACCAAGCTGCGTGACAGGGCTCCCCACACCCTCAGCGGCGGCGAGAAGAAGAAGGTCTGCATAGCCTCGGTACTGGCCACCAATCCCGACGTTCTCCTGCTGGATGAGCCCACCGCAGGACTTGACCCCAGGACACAGTTCTGGCTGGCCGAGCTTCTCTTGGAGATCGCCCAGGTTGGAAAGACCGTGATCACGGCCACCCACGACCTCGAGATCATGGAGCAGATAAGCAAAAGAGCCCTCGTGGTTGGCGAGGACCACAGGGTCAAGGTGGATGCTCCGTCACGGGATGTGCTGAGTAACACCGAGCTTCTGCTGGATGCCAACCTAATTCACAGGCACATGCACCACCACGCGGCTATACAGCACCAACATCTGCACGTCCATCAGGAGGAGCATTCTCACAACCACGTTTGATTGAAGATAGTGGAGATAAAAAAGCAACCGCGTTGGAGTAAAATAAGGGCATATCAACGCCTATCTAAGCCCTTCTATTAGCTATTTTTCCCTCTCCCAGACATCCCTGGCCATCTGGGGCGTCGGATAGCTTAGTGAATCAGATACATCGAAATCAAACGCCTCCTACAGGCTCTTATTAATATAACCATCTACTATAGATGGCTCTTTCATGATCCGATTGGCGGCAAAGCTTGGTCTAATCCCAAATATGGCGACCCCAATTAGGCTTAATAAAATCAGTCCCAACAAGGAACTCATTTTCATGTCGTGCCATCCAGATTAATCATATTTTTAACGCTACTATTTTAGAACGCCGCACCAAATTTCTTAATATTCGAGAATTTCGTAGCAACTAATGCACACAACGCATGGATTATTATTACTTCATACAGCTATCCGCCATCCTTTTATAACAGAATGGGATAACCTGCCCTTCGGTGATACCGTGCATATCCCCGATGGCTACCTGGGGCCCTATACCTACGTGGCCCTATACCTAGTGATGATACCTATCTGGGCCTATGTAGGAAGGAAGCTCTCCCAGGAGCTCCGCTCCAAGCAGGTGCCCTTACTGGCTTTATCGGCGGCCTTCTCCTTCGTGATAATGATGTTCAACCTGCCAGTTCCAGGAGGCAGCACCGGCCATGCCATCGGTGGGGCGATAATAGGCATAGTGCTCGGCCCCTGGGCGGCGGTGATATCCATATCCGTAGCCCTGATCCTTCAGGCCTTGATCTTCGGTGATGGAGGGATCACGGCGATTGGCGCCAACTGCTTCAACATGGCCGTGGTCATGCCCTTCTCAGCCTACTACCTCTACAGGATATTCTCGGGTAACTCTGACATCGACTCCTCCAGGAGGCTGGCTGCGGCGGCTATAGCAGGCTACATCTCCCTGGTGCTCGCTGCAGCCGTCACGGGCTTTGAGTTCGGCATACAGCCCCTACTCCACTACGATGTGGGAGGAGTGCCCCTTTACATGCCCTATGGCCTGAACGTTACCATGACGGCCATGG
The DNA here is from genome assembly GCA_002506335.1 of Methanosaeta sp. UBA114. Classification (GTDB taxonomy): domain Archaea; phylum Halobacteriota; class Methanosarcinia; order Methanotrichales; family Methanotrichaceae; genus UBA114. The sequence goes on along the minus strand of DAXJ01000077.1, from coordinate 8,751 downwards.
TTCTGGAGCACCTGGTCTTCGGCTTTGTGGAGGCCCTGGTTACCATCCTCATCTTCGCCTATATCCGGAGGACTGATCCAAGCTTGCTGACGGATTCTAAGCCCAAATCGGAGAAGATGCGGGAGAATGTAGTGGTACTGGCCTGATCTTGGGGTGATAACTGTGGATAAAAACACAAGGAACATGGTAATTGGGCTCTTCATCATGGCGATACTGACGCCCCTCGGACTTTTGGCATCAGGGGATGCTTTCGGTGAGTGGGGGCTTAACGACCTCAAGGAGAAGCTGGGATATGCTCCATCGGGGATGGAGAAGCTCTCTCCTGCCTACAACGCACCCATGCCAGATTATTCCTTGCCTGGGACCGAAGGATCTACAGGTGCAGCTTTAACCTATATCTTGTCGGCAGTCTTGGGAATCATCCTCTGTGCCGGAGCCTTGTACCTTCTGGGCAAGAGTATAGCTAGGAACGGATAAGGCTGACTACAGGATTTCTAACCTTTTTAATGCTTGAGCTCTTTAAGTCCTAGAAGGAAACGAAAAGACACGGAAAAAACCAAAGGGAGGCTGTTTGCCTCTCCTTTCCTATACTTTGCTCAGACGTACATCTCCCCGCGCTCCACCTCTCTTGAGGCCTTCTTGCGCAATTCTCCCCCCAGCCTCTCGTAGTACTTCATGGTATCGGGGGTCACCGACGGACCGGTGTCCTGTATCGCCGCCAGGAAGTGCCTCTGGCTTACCTCTTGGGACATCATATTTTCCCTCAGGGCCAGGCGTCCGGCCTTTCTCACCACTGCTGCCAGGTCTGCGCCTGTGTACTGGTCGGTGAGGCTTACCACCTCCCCCACATCCACGTCCGGGGCAACGGGCATCCTGCGCAGGTGGACCTCGAAGATCTTCCTGCGGGACTCGGCGTCGGGAACAGGAGCCATGATGAGCTCATCGAACCTGCCAGGCCTAAGAAGAGCTGGATCTATGATATCCGGCCTGTTGGTGGCACCTATGACCACCACGCCATGAAGCTCCTCTAAGCCGTCCATCTCGCTCAATAGTTGGTTGACGATCCTTTCAGTTGCATGGGGCTCTCCCAAGGCGCCTCCCCTGACCGGCACAAGAGCATCCAGCTCATCCAGGAATATGATGGAGGGGGCCACTTGCCTGGCGCGCCTGAAGATCTCCTCAACCTTCTTTTCGCTCTCACCGTACCACTTGGATAAGAGGGCGCTTCCCTTTACGGTTATGAAGTTGGCATCGCTCTCATTGGCCACGGCCTTGGCCAGCATGGTCTTTCCAGTGCCTGGCGGACCGTAGAGTAAAATGCCCTTGGGGGCATCAATCCCAAGCCTCCTGAAGCTCTCGGAGTTCCGTAGAGGCCACTCCACTGCCTCCACCAGGAGCCGCTTTACGCCATCCAGACCGCCGATATCATCCCAGACGACGTTTGGCACCTCCACCAGGATCTCCCTCAGGGCGCTTGGCTGGACCTCCCGGAGGGCAGTCTCGAAATCGCTTCTCTGGACGATGAGCTTGTCCAGGATCTCCTTAGGTATGATGGGAGCATCCAGGTCTATTTGGGGAAGGATTCTCCTGAGCGCGTTCATGGCTGCCTCTCTGCATACGGCAGCGATGTCCGCGCCCACGAAGCCATAGGTCCTCTCAGATAACTCATCTAGGTCTGTGGACTCGTCCAAGGGCATGCCACGAGTGTGGATCTGGAAGATCTCCCTCCGTCCGTCGTAATCGGGGACGCCAAGCTCTATTTCCCTATCGAACCTGCCAGGCCTGCGCAGGGCCATATCCAGGGCCTCGGGGCGGTTGGTGGAGCCTATGACTATGACATTCTTTCTCTCCTTCAGGCCATCCATGAGGGATAGGAGCTGAGCTACAACTCTTCTCTCCACCTCGCCTGTCACCTCACCCCTTTTGGGGGCGATGGAGTCGAGCTCATCCAGGAATATGATGGCTGGAGTATTCTTCTCCGCCTCCTCGAAGATATCCCTGAGGGCCTTCTCGGATTCGCCATAGTACTTGGACATGATCTCAGGGCCGTTGATGGATATGAAGTAGGCATCGCTCTCGTTAGCCACTGCCTTGGCCAGCATGGTCTTTCCGGTGCCCGGCGGCCCGTGGAGAAGCACCCCTTTGGGCGGGTCAATGCCCAGCCTATCGAAGAGCTCTGGGTGTTTCAGAGGCAGCTCAATTATCTCTCTGACCTTGTTTATGGCTGGCTTCATGCCGCCTAGGTCCTCATATACTACCGAGGGCACGGGCCTCTCTGATACTTCAATAGCCTGAGGAAGAAGTTCTATCTCGGTTCCCTCCGTTATCTTGACAATGCCTCCGGGGCTGGTGGAGACCACTCTGAGCTTTATTTCTCCGAGGCCGAAGGCCTGGGCGCCCAGAAACCCTCTGAATATCTCCTCGAACATGGTCTCCCTGCCGAAAGAGTCCGAGGGGGGCTTTCTTATGCTGGTAGTAGAGATCACATCACCCTTGACGACCGGCCTTCCATGGAATACTTTGGTCAGTACATCGCCAGGGGCAAAGATCTGCATCCCCTGGGTGACGGGAGCCAGGGTCACGTGCTTGGCCTCGCTCCAGGGGGCCTTCTTTATCTCCACGTATTGGCCTATGCTCGTCCCTGCATTGGACCTGATGAGGCCGTCCATCCTGACGATGTCCGTACCCTGGTCCGCTGAGTAGGCGCTGACGGCCAGGGCGCTTGTGGTCCTCGTGCCTACGACCTCCACCGCCTCCAGGCTGCGAGCTCCTATCTTGTTCAGGTAATCCTCGCTGATCCTGACTATACCCTTGCCCACATCGCCTTGATTTGCCTCGGCAACCTTTAGCCGGGCGGGTTCGCCATCGCTCATATCTCTTTCACACCTGATCTTCAAGGAGGGATATACGGGTTTATTTTTTAAATAGTTTACTATTATCTAATATGTCTATATCTTAGTTAGCATTATATGGCCGTTCAGATATGAATGGGTCGTATTGTGCCCAAATTGCCATCACAGTGACGCTTCGTAAGGGTTTTTGTAAAGTTTCCTTCAAGCGCCCTTGTCTTGCATCCCTGCATGGCCTTGTGCCCGGGCTGTTGCCTTGGAAGGTATCGCTCGCCTGCTCCACGTTCAACACGCCCTTTTTGTGTTGGATATATGGCCTGGAATCACGGGAGAGGTAGCTTTAATCCTTCGTAAGTATATCAGCTGATTACAGGACTTACCTTACGCGTTATATGTTATGGGTCCCACCATATTTAATGTCTTTGTGAAGTTCGGCATTGAAGTCGTACTGATGAATATAGGTATAATAGGCTCCAGTAATATCGGAAGCGGTCTGGAGAAGACCTGGGCAAGAAACAGCCATGGCGTTACTTTCAGCTCGCACAATCCGGGTAAGGTCAAGGGTATGGCCTCATCTGTGAGCGCTAAGTATGGAATACCTGATCAAGCAGCCAGGTCTGGAGATGTCATCCTATGGTCATGCCCTGGCCTCAGATTCCCAACGCTCTTAAGGAGGTGGGACCTCTCTGGGGGAAGATTCTGATAGGCTGCACCAAGGCATTCAACACGACCTTTGCAAATATCATACAGTCCCAGGCCAAGGGCTTTGGGGACAATAGACCTAAAGGCTTCTACTGCAATGATGATTCTGAGGCCGAAAAGACCGCTGCGGAGATCATCGGGGAGATCGGCCTGGAGTACTTGGATGCCGGGCCCCCTATGAGCGCTAGATACCTGGAGCCCATGATCGCCTTTCTGATAAGCATGACCTACAACCAGGGCATGGGAAGGGATATCGCTTATACGCCCATCAAGGTTAAGGCGAACCAGAGATAGATCTTTCAATAAATCTTATTAAAATTTTTAGCAAGACCTTGGTTGTTATTTCGGAGGGATGAAGGATATCAGCAGCCATGGAATGAAGAGTGGTCCTTATAACGGGCTCCACTGATCTTATAGGAAAATAGACGACTTTGGACCTGGCCAGGATAGGTCCCCGGGCGCTCCTTCACGGCAGGAGCCGGCAGAAGGGAGAGACGGCAAAGAAGGAAATTAGAGAGAAGTCAGGGAATGATAAGATCGGTCTCTTCATAGCGGATCTATCCTACATGAGCCAGGTTTGAAAGCTTGCCCCTGAAATATAGGAGAGATATAATCGCATCCATGTCGTGGACAACAACGCCGGCGTCTATATGAATGAGAGGAAGCTTACCGCCGATGGCTCCGAGACCACCTTTGCCGTCAACTTCCTGGCGCCCTTTCTCCTCAACAACCTCCTGCTCGATCTCCTCAAAAAGAGTGCTCCCTTTAGGATCGTTAATGTCACTTCCCTTACCCATATGAGCGCTGACATAGACTGGAGCGATATCCAGAGTGAGAGGGGCTTTGGCGGATACAAGGCCTACTCGCAGTCCAAGCTGGCCATAGTACTCTTCACCTATGTCCTGGCCTGGAGGCTGGACGGAACAGGGGTTACGGCCAACTGTATTCATCCGGGCATCATCAATACAAAACTTCTCAGGGCGGGCTTCGGCATGGGAGGGGAAAGCGTTGAAGAGAGCACCAGGGCCCCGGTTTACCTGGCAAGCTCTCCTGATATCCAAAATGTCAGCAACAGGTATTTCGATGATTGCAGGCCTATGCGATCATCTCCTATCAGCTACGATATCGATCTCCAGGAGTGGCTCTGGAGATTGGGGGAGGATCTCGCGGGCTTAAGGTAGGTTCTTCTCCAGGAATGAGAGCACTACCTCATTAAAGGCCCTTGGACCTCCTGAATGCATTTTATGGGGCGCTTCAGTATCATAGATAGTGAGAATAAGCGCTGGCACTATTATCCCTTTCGTTTCCCGGAAGGAGATGGCCGGAAATTGATTCAGGGCTGAGATCTGGGCGGCCACGGCAGGAGCGTTTTCTATGATTATGTTCCTCACAGGGCCTGGAAGATCGCCAAAGGTGCCTTCTCCCGAAACGCTGCCTATGAAGATTTTTACTCCAAGCTCCAGATCCCCGGATTGAAAGCCAGACCTGATGGCTTCCAGGCATTATTCAGGAAATCCCGGAACAAGGAAGGCTCTCCGGGGATATCCTCCAGCCAAGGGACTAAAGGCAGTTCGGCAAGGACGAGAGCCTGGACTAGCTCAGGTTATCGGACTGTGAGCAATAATGGCGCATAGGCACCGTAAGAGTGAGAAATGATGCCCACAGGTATATGTTCAAGAGCTTGTATCATTCCTGCTAGATCCTCCGGGTGAAGAATTGCATCGTAATCTTTTCCATCGCCGACCCAGGGACTAGGGTAATGATATCACCTGCTGTAAACGATGACGTGATGGCGCCTGGAAAGGAACTCCAACTGGAGATTCCAGGCGTGGTAGTCGTTGAGGCTTCCGTGGGCCTGGGTGCGGGGGTCGCCTTGGCCTTGCTCTACATAGCTGAACTCAGTACCGCTAGCTTCAACCTTTTTAATCTCAGTTCCCACTTTTATCGTCCTTCGCCTGCCAATGTAGATTAATTATCACAAATACTCAGATGATCCAGGACCGGTCGTTGTTATGGGCCTTAAAACGTAAACTACCTCCATGGTTCCCTTGTTCTTGGACCCGCCTTTAATGGGCGATATATCCTTATGGACTATCTCGTAGCCCTCCAAAAGCCAGGAATCAAACTCCCTGGTCAGGCCTTCCATCTCTTCATCGGATCTTATCCGTCTATCAACCTCGTAAGGAGGCTTGAATAGGGCTACCAGCAGTCCTCCTCGCTTTAAAAAGGCACTGGCTTTGGGCAGGACTTCCTCTAGGAGAGAGTTGCTCACGTCGGTGGAGATTAGATCAAACCTCTCTCCCCCAACGCAACTTTCCAGGGATTTGACATCACAGGCGTTGGTCCCTCCCGTGAAGGAAAAGCGCGGATCTTTCAAAAGTCTTCTATCCACGCAGTCCAGGGCGACATCCAGACCCACAACTTTGGCTGCGCCCTCCTGAAGGAAAAAATCCGAGAATCCTCCTGTAGAACATCCTATATCCAGAACGTTGAGGCCTTTGACATTGAGCTCGTGCATCATAAAGGTTGCCTCCATCTTGTAGCCGGCTCGGCTCACGTACTTGAAGGGAGACTTGGCCTCCACTACATCCGAAGCTTTGACTTTGTACGATTGCTTTGTGCAGACGGAGTCGTTTACCCGGATCTGGCCAGTCTTTATGAGGTGCACGGCCTTGGATCTGGACTCGGCAAGGACCTGGCTAAGTAAATACTTGTCTAAGCGCATCTTGATATCGATCAGTCAAGACCTTGAAGATAAAGGTTATCCTTCTTGAACAAAATGGACGATAAATGTTTGCGCTTCTTAATTGCTTGGTTTTCCAGCCTCGACCTTCGAGGGATTTACTGTCCTCTCAGGCTCTGAATACTCATGGAGGCCAAGCGTTAGGCCTTCTTGATCATCATCTATAAGCTTGAGAGTAAATATCCTTCTTACAAAACCTTCTGGCTGGTCCCGTGGAACGCTCTTCTTCAGCACCGAATATCCTATCAGCATATATCCTTTAGGCGGCCTTACAGGTCCGGTCCTTATTCCTGCGGTTACGAAGCTTTCGTAGACATAGGGCAGCTTGGCCAAAGCCTCTTTATCCTTGAGCCAGATGACCCTTTCCTCGTTCTTATATCGGTAATTGTCCATATATCCCGCTATCCTGCATAAAAGCTACCCAGGGTGAACTGATCCTGCAGATTTATCTCTTTGGCCTTATGAGCAATGACCAGCATGCCCATGATCTGGAAGTCGTTTCTGATGGTCTTGGCATGGTTGTTGAAATAAACCCTCGCTCCCCCGTGATGACCCCGGACTCCTCTATTCTGGATTTCCAGGGATTCGGCTGCTCTTGAGTATAGATATAGTCGTACATGTTAATCCTGTAATCGCCCTATTTCTCACCGGTGTTCCAGATATCGTAATCCCTGTCGTGGAATCTGACATAGGAATGATCGGCAGTCTCCTCCTTGGTGATGGGAATGCCAGGTCTGTCTATGAGAACGGTAGCCGCATTTCTCTCCTTAAAAACATTCCTGACTGAGGGATCTATCTCCTTCTTCCCGTCATCCCGCCAGGATCTGTGCCTGAGCTCCACGGCGCAAGGATGCTCTCCGGGAGAGAGCATCAAGGGCGCACCCTAGCACCTGGGGTGAATTATCACCTCTTTTGAAGTAAGGCGAGAGCTGAAGAAGGGCGCAGCTAAAGAGGCCCCTCTTTAGCTAATGGCTTTAAGCAGGTCTTTTGGAAACATGATTCCCAGAACGCTATTCTTTCCAGGTCTCCTTCGATCATGGACCTGTGGGTGACCAGCTGAGGTACTTTGACTGAATACTCAAAGCTCTCCAGATCCCTGGCTTTCTTTATCCATGAGTTATCCTGGAATTCATTGGGCTGGCGGTAGAAAGTGCTGTTTATCTCTACGGTCTTGAAGAATTCTGCGTAATGTGCAGACCATCCCCTGTTCTTCTTGGCCAGGTTGACTAGGTAGACCTGCCCACCCAATCATCATAGGACCTGCCGACTTGACTGCGCCCAAGGGCCTAGCGCCAGAATGGAGCGTGGTTCTTGCCAGCGGATCTTTCTACAACGATCTGGATAGAAACTATAACATGAAGGATGGAAACCCCTTCGAGGCACATCCCCACGCTTAAGTCGATCTGGCCCGACAACTCTCTGCTAGAGGCTGTGCTGCGCCGCGCTATGCCATGGCCAGAGCCGTTGTTGTGAACGAAGAGAAGACAAATGCTCGCAAGAGGTTTGCGTAGAGTGTGAACGTCCTCCGGTTGGCATGCCAGGTCTTGATAGATCTTGAACCGGGAATAAAAGGTCTGGCTGTAGCAGGGCACAGCGAAGGAAGCGTTGTATCCCTGATGTTCCTGACGGAGCCCAGAGCAGAGAACGCCATGGTGGACACCTACATAAGCCTCTCAGGGCCTGCCTTTCGTTTCTCCGATATCATGATGAATCCGGATGAGGCTGATTCAAGGAATGGCATCGTGGAGTTTTCCAGCAGCAGGGTTTTCCTGGACCTTTACGAGCGGTCTACCCTGATGGTTCGCTACGGCGACAAGATCCCTCTGGATATAACGAAAAAGCTTCATCCTTATGGAATCCAGGCCATGAACGAAGAGGGCAAGCAGTATCTACGGGATTACGATACGGTAGATTCGAATAAGCTCATAGCAGATGTTAATGTTCCTGTCCTCATAATCCGGGTTGGCAGAGATGCCTCCATCTCTCCGAACGATGCCGATAAGCTATTTGAGGCCAGATGTGGCGCCAAAGTCGGTACCTATAGGGCCTTCTTCCCAGAGCTTCAGCACCACTATAAGCTGGTGCCTCATGGTATGTCTGCCATGGAAGCCTTCGTCCTGGATATAGATAGCGATGATGAAGTAAGCGAGGCAATAAGAAAGCGGTTATCTTTATTGAGGTAGCTTTATAGGAGCCTTTTTTGAATATCCATTATTTTTGGATGTTCGCTCCAGAACATCTCTTTCAGAGCTCTTTTCAAAGGCCTACCTTTCATCCGTATCTCTTCCATATCTTGATCATAAAGAAAGGCACTCTCTAATGGCTATGAGTGCCGGATCCACAGGTCTTGGTCACCTGGGAAAGGCCATAAGCCGGTAGGCTGAAATCCCAGTGCTTGGACCTCGCCGTCTGGAACCGCGCCATCGAAAAAGGCCCATGGTATGGGCATGGAGGTGG
>DAXJ01000097.1 GCA_002506335.1 Methanosaeta sp. UBA114 | reverse complement strand
AAGAGCCAAAGGGAGTCGCCGGGGTCCTGGACCTGACTAATAGACAGCTAAATGAGCTAGTGCTGGAAGAGGTAGAAAAGCTCCTCATCTCGGAGGGCTACGATGTGGCCAAAATGTACATAAACAAGTCAGCAGGGTCCGAGGTGAGGAATAGCCTCCAGAGGATCATAGCCACCTGCCAGAATTGCAACATAAGCCCCGTTATCACCGCCGAGATCCTCAAGAGCTTACTGAGCCCAAAGAAAGATTAGCTTTCGCCTTCTAAGCATTCAATCAGACCCCTGACGATCTCATCAAAGGACCTGGCCGCGGGTGTCTCTGTCCTTAAAACGAAGGGCTTTCCCTCATCCCCCGCCCGGCAGATTCCCGGGTCCACCTCTATCCTTCCCAGAAATGGCACCCCCAGCCTTTCTGCAGCCTTCTCTCCTCCACCAGCCTTGAAGGATAGATCGTGACCACATTTAGGGCAGCAAAAGCCGCTCAGGTTCTCTATGATCCCTATCACTGGGACTCCAAGATTTCGGGCCATGCCCACAGCCCTCTCTGCATCCATCAGGGCCACATCGTAAGGGGTGGTGACGATGATGACTCCATCGGGCGCTACCATCTGGGCGATGCTCACGGGTTCGTCGCTGGTCCCAGGGGGCAGATCCACTATAGCGTAGTCCAGATCTCCCCAGGCTACATCCTCTACGAACTGCCTCAGGACCTGCACCTTCACAGGGCCCTTCCAGACAATGGGCTCGTCCATCTCGGCTAGAAAGGCCATGGAAGCGACCTCTATGCCGGTTCCAGGGCCCACGGAGACGAAGACCGGGTCTACAGTCCTGTCCTCCCTGGCCTCCATGAACTCCCTTTCTACCCCCAGCATCTTCGGCACATTGGGCCCCGTCACGTCGGCGTCCATGAGCCCTACGTGCCTTCCGTAGAGGGCCAGGCCCAGGGCCAAGTTGACAGATACAGTAGTTTTTCCAACGCCGCCCTTGCCGCTCATCACCATCAACCTGTGTCTGGCTTCGCTAAGCTTCATCACCAATCATGGAAGCTTGGAAAAAAGTTATACTTTTGGAGCCCAGGTATGCTTTATGGAAAATCGGTTAGTCTATAATCCGCTGGGCACCATCTTCGCCCTGTCTCTGGCGGTCCTCATCTTCTTTGCGGTGAGCATCCTCTTTTTGGGGGTGGTAAGCACTGCCTTCACCAGGATTGGCTTCCACTGGCAAGATGCCCTGGCCCTCCTGGTCATATCCTTCATAGGCAGTGGCATAAACCTGCCCTTGACCATCCTCAAGTCGGAGGCACCCGTGGTCACAGATGCTTATGTGAGGGTCTTTGGTGTAACCTACAGGATACCGTTAACAAAACAAACTCACCAGGACACGGTCCTGGCCATCAACTTCGGAGGAGCGGTGGTGCCCACTTTAGTCTCCCTCTTCCTCCTGGCCCAGTTCCCAAGCGTCTTTCTTTACGCCCTGATAGGGATAGTTTTCGTAACTATGGCGGCCAATCGCATCGCTAAACCGGTCAAAGGCCTAGGCATAGTCACCCCTGCTCTCATACCACCCATCTTGGCGGCCCTGTTGGCCACGATTCTAACATCATTCTTCTTGCTGCCTACAGGATCCAACTTCATCATAGCCTACGCTAGCGGAACCCTCGGCACCCTCATAGGGGCAGACATCCTCAACATTCCGAAGCTCAATGGCCTGGGAGCGCCGGTGGCCAGCATTGGCGGTGCAGGTACCTTTGATGGCGTCTTTCTGACGGGGATCATAGCAGTTCTCCTTATCTGAATGGAAAAATCTTTCTGCCTTGTCCGCCAAACAAAGTATATTCCCCGAAGGTTGCTCGGTCATGGATAGATTATAGGTAACGAGACGATGGGCCGTGGCTTTGGAACATACAAGCCACAGACATAAAAGCTGCAGCCATACAAGCTATAGTCATCTATGAAGATAATCAGCCTTGACCGTACCGCGACTTTAACCTTATCACGAATTTGAGCGCCTCTTCCGCAGCTTCGTGCATCATACGATAACACATCTATCAGCTGAAGACTTACGGAGTGATATGGAGCTAACTTAAAAGAATCTGCAGAACCGTCCATAGAGGTGATGGGCCCCAACATTCTAACCAGTTTCGTTCTTGGGGTTATTCTGCGCTGTGCATTAATGCCGACATGCGCCAACAATGATATACTGATCATCGGCTAGGAATCCCATTACATCCCCCTGGAAAATAGGAACATCTATAGGTTCCTCCTGGGCTATTTCCCCACCTACATCCACAACGATTTCATATATGCGATGACATGTAGATCTCATACCGACCTTCTTTACAGCCATAGCTCTCTACGGGGCTTCCAAGGGATCTTTTGAGGAGGACGACCTCGACAGATATATGACTCTATCTGTCCGGGCCCTGGGGTTTGCCGCCTGCTTTAAGAATATGCTCATTCTCTTGCTGCCGATCCTCCACTTGAATCTATCACGAGGGCATCTTTACAGAAGCGGGGAGCTTATGCTCCTGGGCATCATTCCTATGGCCGCTCTTAGGCGTCCTTTTCTTACCACGGAGGGCTTTCGCCAGGATGTCCTTATGGCCAGTCAGGATCAGTGCCCGATACAGTTCGCCCTGGAGGTAGGATGTCGCCAGATTTACGTCTCCTTCATAATCCTCTTTTTCCAGTATGCATATTTGACCTTGATTTCGTAAGATAGGAGGCTGGGAGGATCTCCCTGCCCCAGGGAAAAGGGCTTTAACCAGGCCATGGATCTCATAATTATGAGCTTTAGGGGTTTCCTGGAGGAGTTGAGATCTAAGGCCCTTTTAGAGGAGGTGCATAATGCCGCCTCTTCCAATTTAGAGGTAGCTCAAAGGTCCTGGAAGGCAAGGCCCATCATCTTTCACGACGTAGATTGCCAGAAAAAATGCTGCCTTAACATAATTGGCACCAGACCCCTCCTGGCCATGGCTCTAGGGGTCGAGGCTCCCAAACTGACCAGGTACCTGGCTGGCATCAGCTACCAGGGCCAGGTTGTAGAGGTGAAGTCCTCGCCCTTCCAGGAGATCGAAGGGAGGCCGGACCTCTCAAGGCTTCCCATACTGGCTTACTTCCAGGGAGACGGAGGGCCGTACATCACCGCGGGCGTGGTGACGACCTGCTAC
>DAXJ01000048.1:20109-20950 GCA_002506335.1 Methanosaeta sp. UBA114 | reverse complement strand
GGGACTTTTTCCTCCGAATTTTACCAAGGGCATGTCGGGATTTATAACGGGGGCCTGAGGACTTGGAACCTAGCCTGGCATCGCAGGCCGCGGCCTCTTCGATGCAGTCGCAAGCCGGGCAGCTGGGGATCTTGGCCAAGGTCCGCTTGGCCCTCTCAGTAAATTCCGTGTCGTAGTCCCGCCAGCAGTCATCCATGGGGCCTCTGATTACGGTTATGTGCCGGATAGCTGAGGAGTCCATGGCCACCACTGCCAGGTTCGGTTTCAGCGCTCACTGCCTAGAACTTCTCGGGCTTAGGAAAGCTCTCGTCCAGGGCACAGGTCATGCAGGCGCTCTTTCCAGGTAGAATCATAAAGACCTCGCAGCTGAAGTTCTTATCAAAGCCGTGGCAGGCTGGAAGATTCATATTGCGGCATTCCCTGTTCACAGCGAGCCTTGAGGCATTTCTATCGAAGCAGTCTAGGATAAAGGTGCATTCTTCAATAGCCCCTTTCAGGTCGTCAGTTTTCATTACTTTGGCCTCTGCTTGGACATCGATATCTGGATCTAGGGCTTTGATAGAAAGTGCAGGGCGCAAACTCCGGTCTTCAGGCCGGAGTAAGCCCGTACGTGCTCCACAAACCATATATAGCCTACGCTCGTATAATCGAGCTTGAAGGTGCGATCTCCCATACATAGCGAGTATAACATTAACTACCACCTAGTCTGGATTCCTAAGTATAGACGTCCAGTACTTACCGGCGATGTTGCCACCCATCTGACGGATATACTGCACATCATCGCTGAAAAGAATGATATCGAGGTCCTGAACCTCGAAATAATGCCGGATCACGCCCATCT
>DAXJ01000048.1:4484-19786 GCA_002506335.1 Methanosaeta sp. UBA114 | reverse complement strand
TAAGCGCCAGGATGTACAACTATTGACACGAGGGCCCGAAATGGCGAAGTGATCTCGATGGGAGGAGTCGGAGAACGAGACAGAGGTTCCTGCGACAGAACGACCTCCTCAGCACGATCCCCCTCTACCGTCCTAACCGACGTTCCATCTATTTTGCTCCCAGCGAAATGGTGTGGATATATCGTGCCATTAGAATCGACTACCTGATCACCGTATCTAGGAACGCTAGTCTCACCCCCTTTCGGGACAATAGGATGGGGAAAAAATAAGCTGCTTCGCCTTCGGACAAACCGCTCATGTCAGACGACCGCCACATGGCAACCTTGTCCTGAGCGCTTAATACGGGCTTACTAGAACGTAAGCGGTTACGAGTTATGATGGTATGATTGTTCGAAACACGAGAACTCCGATCAGCGGTTGGCCCTTGGTTAAATCAACCCTGACCCTCTTCCAATCCAGCCGCTTGCCACCATCACATCGCTTGGAGCACCGTGGAGGTGGGTGCCTTGTGCCTGGCCATGAATTAATCGTACACCGAGGAGACGGCTAGGGCACACCCTAGGGGTAGGACCTGGCACATTGGGGATCTCCGTTGCATAGGTCGCACTTGAAGACATGACTTTTAATGGGATTGAGCCCCATCTGGATGCGGGGACAGGCTCCTATGCACGACCTGTAGCCATTGCAAATGTCATCGTTGATCACTATGGCTCCGGTCTCTTGACTCGCCGAGATGGCCCCCTTGGGGACAGGCTGCCATGCATTGGGGCTTTCTGCACTGGGAGCACACGGTGGGGATCTTCCTTCCCGTTTCCTTGAACTTGATCGCCCTGATCCTGGATAGGTGAGGGCTGCAAAGCCCCTCCTTGTAAAGGGAGCAGGCCACCTCGTAGGTCCTGCATCTGGCGCACCAGGAAGGGTCTGTCGATAACATCTTGTGGCCCGCCTGAATGCCCCGCTTTCATGGTGGGCGTAGTAATCCGCACTATGACGGGATATGGTGTTCTACGTATAAAATCCACACAGCGCGGAGGGTCGCCGAGGTAAGCTGGGTCTTCGAGGAGATGCCGGGGTCCTTCCGCGCATAAATCGTACTGCTTTATATGAATACCTCTCAAAAGGCCTCAACAAAATTGATATTTTCCACTGGCAACTGTAAGATGTGCCCATGCGGTGGGCACACCTTCGGGGAAGCTCCCAAAGAGCGTTACCACCAGGGCTTCTCCTAACTTCTTCTGGCATAAGGTGTTAAAAATATATCGATGTACCTGTGATCCCAGGCTCTGAGCTTTCTCCTAGCTAAGCCCTAGATCTAAAGCTTTCTTCATGGACTCCTCCGCCTCTTCCAGCCTACCAAGGGCTTTCAAGGTCAGGCCTCTGTTCTTCCACGCGGTGGCGTATCCCGGCTCCACCTCCAGGGCCTTTTCAAAGCACCTCAATGCCTCTTCCTGCTTTCCCAGAACTCCCAGGGCGACGCCTTTGTTGTTCCAGGCGTAGACATCAAAGGGATCTATCAGCAGGGCCTCATCATAGCTCTCTATGGCCTCGTCATGCCTTCTGAGGTTATCCAGGGCCGCGCCGCGGTTGTTCCAGGCCCTTCTTCCGTCGGCCCCCGTTGGATTTAGCTCTATTGCTCTGGCGTAGCAGGCCGCAGCATCGTCGTATCTTCCCAGGCAGTGTAGGGCAAAGCCCCGAGCTATCCATGTCCTGGCACGATAAGGATCTACCCCTATGGCTTTATCGCAGGCCTCCAGAGCCTCCTCGTGCCTTCCCATGAGGTTTAAGGTCACGGCCCTGTTCCTCCAGGACTCCTGATCCATGGGATCGGCCTTTACGGCAGCGTCCAGAGCTTCTAGGGCCTCCTCCAATCTGCCCATTTTTCTTAGATCGATGCCCTTCATCCGCCACGCTCTGGCATCAATGGGATCTTGGCCGCTCCAATCATCGCCTTCACGCCTATTATCGCCTGACATTATGTCTCATCACCAACCGCAAGGGCTTTATTCTGGGGGTCAATTTAGCCATGAGCTTAAGGACACAGGCGATGTATCCAAGGCGCATAAAAATATGGCAACCCATGTAAAGGGTTACATAGTAAGGTATATATGGGGCTGCTAAACTATAAGTATTTATCTAAGAAGTAGTCCAAGGGGGTTTTTGCATGGCAGGACAGAAGTCTGAGATACTGAGCCGTTTGACAAGGTTCCTGAGGCTGGATGCCGATGGGCTTAGGCGGTTCGTTCTCCAGTCGATAATCGAGGTTCGTGAGTTCACGGTAGGCTCTCTACACGAGGTAGTGGACCGGAAGTATGAGGTTTCTCGAAAGGTGGTGGCCTCTATGATAGGCTATATCTGCTCAAGCCTTGGGATTCTCAGGGTGAATAAGGCATCCTACCGATCGCCCAAAACCTACACTCTTAGGGAAGAGTATGCAGATATCGCTCGAACCGTTCTTATGCTCACCTCATGACCAGCATTAAGAATGCATCAAGAACTGCTACTACTATAAAGATCAGGTCCAAGTCTGAGCACTCCATCACCCGATCCCGGGACCCTTACCAGGAGCTGATGCTGAGGCTCTTTCAGCAGGAGGCCACTGCCTCCCGAGGCCGAAGGTTTTTAAGTATGGTTGAGGAACGCCAGAAAGCCGGCCGGCCTCTGAGGGTGGAGGAGTGGAAGCAGGTGATGGACGACCTGGGCGTGAGCCGGTCCGCCTTTTATGCTATGAGAAACAAGCTTTTAGGGGCAGGTCTCATATCCAACCGCGGAGGGGTGTATAAGCTCTCCGGAATGTTCAGCCGCGACCTGGTAGACATGGCACGCTGGTGGTGGGCCGCCGTGCTCGATAACGATTTGGATAGCCTATAGGCAATAAAAAGAAGCTTACAGGCGGTATATCAGGCGGATTTAACAGACAATTTAGAAAGGCATTTTTGACTGTCTTAAGAGGCTTAGAAATTTCAGACGCAGGAGCTTAGCTCCTTTATCTGCTTTTCTATCGTCTCCACAACCTTGGAGTTCTCCATGTACTCCAGGGGACTTTGGCAGAATGGACAGGTGAAGTTAGCCTCGGATGCCTCATCGAAGACGAACCTGGCGCAGCCTTCGGTGCAGGCGTAGAAGATGTTATCCCTCTCGTAGACCAGCCTCTCATCGAGCTTCCTGACCAGCCTCTTGGCCTCTGACTCTAAGGCTTTATCGAAGTTCCCTGGACAGAGCTGCCAGAGGTAAGTTAGCCACCCCGAGTCTGGGTCTCTCTTCCTTCTGTAGATGGCCAGTCTGTGTTCGTAGAGCAGGTACAAAGTACGTCTGACGGTGTTTAAGTTGATGCCTGTCAGCTCGGCCAGATGCTCATCGGTGATCTCATCAGCGGGTATGTTCTCTACTATGCGGACGCCTTCCTCTCCTACCAGCTTGTTTAGGTATGCTTTGTGTATGGGTTCTTCAACGAGCATCAATTAAGACCACAACCTAATGAACGAGGGTGCCTCCGGCATGGTAGCTTCAAGATCGCCCTGATCTTAAACATTCGAATTCTCCTTAAGCACTGCCTACAAGGCCGCTGAGCTACGTACCTTCTGTGCCGGCAGCAATTAACAATGATCCCTCATCATATATATCCTCATCGTGTAAAAAAAGTTTCAATTGTCTATCCATCTCCAGGGCGTAATAGGGTCATTAATCTGTCATCCACGGGAGCATCAGCGCAAAAAGAATCAGGCAGAGCCGACCTCTGTCAGGAGGCTCTTCAGCTTTTGTATCGATTCCATGGCCTTGCTCGCTTCTTTGACTTTGATATCCTCGTAGTACCTTATGATATCCTCTATGGGCATGGAGAGTTTATAAACCTTCATGGGCCTTCCCGTGCCCTCGCTCTTGGCTATCCTCTCCTCCACCCACCTGTTCTTCCTGAGAGTTCGCAGGGCGATGCTCACCTCAGGCTGCCTTAAATCAGATCCCCTTTCGATCTCTCTAGAGGTGGCCTCATCGACATTGGCCAGGTAGGCGATCATGTTGGATACCTTTCTTGGAACTCCCAGGGACCTCAGGGTATCCACAACCTCTACATCTCTCTCGTCGAACCTAAGAACATATGTTTCCTTCATTGCTCTTACTCCCTTCTTTAAATTGAGGAAGTAACTTATGATATAAATAGTTTATTTCTGTCAAAAAAATTGTTACTATGATTATTACATGCAAGGGGATTCAAGATAAAAAATGACATCACTAAAATTTATATCAGTGGCCCCTAATCTTATCCACGAAGTATCTCTTTTTGGCCACGGCCTTAGCCGCTGCTTGATCTACTAAAGCCCTCATCTCATCGAAGTCTCTCTTAGCATCCTGGCCTATGACCTTCTTCACAGGGGTGTAGGCGGACTCCCTGAATCTAGGGGTAAAGTCACTAACGGTATCCCCGATATGGAGCTCAGCTCCAGACCCTTTTTCTACCCTTCCGATGACATCTACGGCTGTCCCTGCTGAGTTTATCGCCCTGGATATACTGCGCGATTGATTCTCAGGGGCGATTATTAAGAGGGCGTCTATGGACACTCCCAGGTAATCGATCTTCAGGGCCTCTAACATCTCCAGAACTCTGAGGTTTACGAGCTTGTGCATGCAGCTTTCATCAAAAACCAGCTTTACCCCAGCGGTATGAGAAATCTCCTTGGCATCACCCCGGATGCCTCCGTTGGTGACGTCAGTCATGGCGTGGATCTCCATATCCTTCTCCTTCAGGAGGGCCGAGCTCGCCTCCAGGAACTTTACATTCAAGGTCTCATCCACGACCTCATGCCAGCCGTGGTAGAGGGCCGCAGCGCAGACAGTGCCGCCGCCGGCTCCCTCTGTCATCATGATGACGTCCCCTGGGGCAGCGTCCTTCCGAGGGGTGATCTTGTCGGCGACGCCCACCGCCCCCACGCACCCCGTGAGTCTGTCCCCTATGACCATGTCCCCGCCTATTCGAAGGGTGCTCCCTGTGATTAAGGGGACGTTCACGAGCTCCGAGACAGCTGCAATGCCTGCTATGTGGTCGAAGAGCTTGGCCACATCACCGTCGTCGGCCAGGTGGACATCGGAGAGAAGGGCCACGGGCTGGCTTCCCATGACGTATATATCACGCAGTGCAGCCCGGGTGACGTGGAACCCCGCCAGGAAAGGGTAGTCTGAGAGCCTGGAGTGCATGCCGTCCACGGTCACCACCACGTACTGACCTTCGGCCTTCACCACTCCTGAGTCGTCGAGCTGGCTTGAATCCACCACGGCCGCAGTCCTGCCTATGACATCGGCGATTTTGGTGTGGGTGTAAAAGTCACCGGTGCCCCTGGAGCCCACGCCGAAGTCACCCATTGTGACCCCCGAATCCTCGAGTTGGAAGATCTCTCCTCTGGGGTTTAGGGTAGCTTTGGCCTCTTCTAAAACAGCCTTAGCCAAAGCTTCGGCCTGGGATTTGAGCATGTTGCTTTTGACTTCAAGGATCAGGGTGGTGAGCTTGGATTCTATATCAGGGTCCTGATGCCTAAGACCCCTCTTGGCGAAGCCTTCGATATCCATGGGCGCTGATTCTATATCGCACCTAATAAAGCCTGGCTATTAAAGCAAGGACATCGGCTTATCCACCCGATTACCGCCGGTAATCTTCGAGCCTTAGCCCTGGTTTAGTACGTTTCCATAAGCATTGCTGCTTTGAGGTCAGCCATTCTATAGAAACCTAAAAAAGTTCAGATTTTGGGGCGGCGTTTCAGTTGGAAGGCTGATGTTAGAAATGCTCGACGATCCTGATAGGTCCTTTGGTTCCAGCATCTTTGTCGAGCTCGAAGTTCTTCCTAAAGCCATTTACAACGGGTTCAAGGAAGATTGGGGTTTTATGGAATTATTTTTGCAAAAAGCGTCGAACATCGGGTTAACTATAGCGGTGAACGGGCACTTTCGTCGAAAAAAACCTGCCGAAAAACTCGGCCTCGGTGCTCTAGATGCATTGCATATTACGGTAGCGCCCTTAGACGAGAGTCATCGATTTATACTACGGAGAAACAGAAAAAGCTTCTGCATAGGGTTAAAGACGTCAAAGTAGTACCGGTTTATAAGAGCTCGTTATGGTTTATACATCCTTTGTACTAAAAGATATCCTATATCTACGATCTTCAAAATATCCCTGCCAGAGTTGGATCTGGGTAAGCCTACGTAGCGCCTGAATCCTCTAGGAGCCAGGCGCGTGGTCCCCGGATTTTTCAGATCCTTTGGATCCTACTGGTACTTTCTGCCAAAGATCCTCTCCAGCTTATCTCCGTCCAAGACCGCGGCCACGGGCCTTCCGTGGGGGCAGGTCTCCGGGCTCTCGCAGGCATATAGATCTCTGAGAAGGGATCTCATCTCTCCCATGGAAAGCTCTCTGCCCGATTTCACCGATCCCCGGCAGGCCAGGAGCTTCAGTATATCTTCTTTAAAGGTCGAGTCCTGGCTGACCTTGCCCATGGCAAAGAGGTCCCTTAGGACGTCGTGGATCGCTTCAGGGCTCTCGGTCCTCCCTCCCAGGGCTGGAACCGCCTTAACGCTGTAAGTGCTCCCTCCGAAGGGGCAAATTTGGAAGCCGATCTCAGCCAGAACCTCCTTCCAGGCATCGATGAGCATCTGCTCTTTTGGCGAGAGGTCAATATTCACAGGCTCTGCCAACTCCTGGGAGATCCTTCTATCTCTATATCTGTTCCTCAGGGTTTCATACCTCACCCTCTCGGCTGCAGCGTGTTGGTCTATGAGCACCAGGCCCTCGGCACTTTCGGCCACTATGTAGAGCTTCATCACCTGTCCCAGGATATTGACCGCAGGGGCTTTCCTCTCGGGCGTCTCAGGCAGATCCCTCCTTGGCGCCACCATCTTGACCTCCACCAGAGGGCTTGGGGTCTCCTGGGTCAGGGTCTCTTGCTTCTGAGTAAGGATCATTCTTCCAGGCGAAGGCGTCGGCGGGTGCAGATACCTCTGGGAAATCTCGGCCTTCTGTACCTGCATCCTTGATATTAATGCCTGAGATATACCTCCTGTCAAAGCTTGCGCCATCTCTTCCTCATGGAGGAATCTGACCTCTCGTTTGGTCGGGTGAATGTTAACATCAACCAGAGCCGGGTCTATCTCCAGGGAGACCACGGCTATGGGGCTTCTACCTGGAGGTATAGACGACCTATATGCCTCCCTCACCGCCGAGACCAAAGCCTTGGAGTAAATTGCCCTGGCGTTGACGAAGGTGTATATCCAGTCAGGTGTGGACCTGGTGGAGGTGGGATCGCTTACGACTCCTGTGAAGCTACAGCCTTCAGCCTCCGCCTGGAAGGATATCAGGCCCTTGACCACCTTCAGCCCCAGAAGCTTGGTCAGGATATCGTTCCAGCTCTTGGATCTGTTTGACTTGAAGAGAGAACGTTTTCCTGATATGAGCTCAAAGGATATTTTGTAGTTGATGATGGCCATCTCTGTGATGAGTTCTGCGACCTTGAGGAGCTCAGTTCCTGCGCCCTTCAAGTACTTTCTCCTGGCTGGAACGTTTTTGAAGAGATCCCTGACGGTGATGGCAGTGCCTGCGGGCCACCCCACCTCCTTGATCTCTGAGATCTTGCTACCTTCCATCTTCACGTAGGTGCCCGTCATTGCGGAACTGGTCTTGGTATAAACCTCCACCGAGCCCGCCACGCTGGCTATGCTTGCCAGGGCCTCGCCCCTGAATCCCATGGTCGATATTCTGCTAAGATCAGAAGCGCTCCTGATCTTGGAGGTGGCATGCTTCTGAAAGGCTAGGGATAGATCCTCAGGGTCCATGCCGCAGCCGTCATCGATGACCTTGATGAGGTTCCGTCCTCCTTCCTCCAGCTCAACCAAAATCCTGGTGGCTCCGGCATCTATGGAGTTCTCCACCATCTCCTTTACCGCTGAGGCAGGACGCTCTATGACCTCTCCGGCAGCTATCTTGTTTACCGTATCTTCATCTAGCAGCTTAATCCTGGCCATTTTTTTCTCTCAGCATCTTCTGATAATCCGCAAGCTTATTCAGGGCCTCCCTTGGGGTCAGAGCGTCCAGATCCAGCCTCATGATCTCATCCAGTAAAGGATCGGGCTCATCACGGTCCTTTATCTCCTTCTCATCGTTAGAGAAGCTTTCATTCTGGCCGTCGAAGAATATGAGCTGGGTATACCTTTTGGATGGCAGCTTCTTTCTCCTACCATTTCCTGGCTCGATCTCCGCCTGCCTCTCTATTTCTTTTAGAACCTCGCCTGCCCTCCTGACCACGGGCGCTGGAATCCCAGCCAGCTTAGCCACGTGGACGCCGTAGCTCCTATCGGTAGCCCCCGGCACCACCGTCCTTAGAAACGTTATGGTCCCGTCTTCTTCCTTCACCGCGATGTTGTAGTTCTTCACGCCTGAAAGGATGCCCTCCAGTTGGGTTAGCTGGTGGTAGTGAGTGGCAAAGACGGTCTTGGCTCCCACCGAATTGTGGAGGTACTCGGTGATGGCCCAGGCGATGCTCAGGCCATCAAAGGTGCTGGTACCCCTTCCCACTTCGTCCAGGAGGACTAGGCTCTCTCTAGTGGCGTTCCTGAGGATATTGGCCAGCTCCGCCATCTCTACCATGAATGTGCTCTGGCCTGATCTAAGATCGTCGTAGGCCCCGACCCTGGTGAATACCCTGTCCACGATGCACAGGGATGCGAAGGAGGCTGGGACGAAGGATCCCATCTGGGCCATGATCGCCACCAGGGCGATCTGTCGCATGAATGTAGACTTGCCGGCCATGTTGGGGCCCGTAAGTATCACCAGCCTGTTCTTATCGGAATCCAAGAAGACATCATTGGGAACGAAGCTTCCCCTCATGATTGCATCCAGGACGGGATGCCTGGCATCCCTCAGGACGATCTTTGCCTCGGAGTTGAACTCGGGTTTGACGTAGGCGCCCTCAAGGGCTGCCAGGGCAAAGGAGCAGAGCACGTCCAGCCTTCCCATGGCAGAAGCCCTGGCCTGGATCTTGGATGAGTACCCTGCCACGTCCAGCCTCACCTGGGCGAAGAGGTCCTGCTCCAGATACGTAGACTTCTCCTGGGCAGAGATGACCTTGGATTCCATCTCCTTGAGCTCTGGGGTCACGAACCTCTCGGCGTTGGCCATGGTCTGCTTCCTCTGGTACTCTTTGGGCACCAGGTACAGGTTGGGCCTGGAGACTTCAATATAATATCCAAAGACGTTGGTGTAACCTATCTTCAGGGACTTTATACCTGTCTTCTTCCTCTCCACGTTCTCTAACCTCGATATCCAGGCCTTGCCGTCCCTGAGGATGGACCGAAGAGAATCCAGCTCCTGGGAGAAGCCATCCCTTATGGCTCCTCCGTCCCTGAGATTGGCAGGGGGATCGTCCTCAATAGCCTTGACAATGAGGCTTATGGCCTCTACCAAGGGTCCTGGATCCAGGAAGCTTCTGATCTCTTGAAGCTCATCAGACCTAGATCCTTCCAGGGCCATGGAGATGCAGGGCAGCCTCTCCAGGGCACTTCTTATGGCTGTCAGGTCCTTGGGATTGGCGCTTCCCGTAGAAATCCTGCCCATGAGCCTCTCCACATCGCCTGCGCCATCCAGGGCCTCGATAAGGGAGCCTCTGAGGAGAGGGTCTCCTGACAGCTCCTCCACCGCCTCCAGCCTTCTACTGATCTCCTCCTTGGAGACGGAGGGCATCTCCATCCACCTGGCCAGGGTCCTGGAGCCCATGGGGGTTTTTGTCTTATCCAGGACCTCCAGCAAGGTCCCTCGCCTTGTCCTGTCCCTGACGTTCCTCAGGAGCTCCAGGTTCCTCAAAGTCACCTCATCCAAGACCATGGATTCCGAGCCCGAGTAGAGCCTTATCCCTGTGACGTGGCCGAGGGCATCGAGGTGGGTGCTGTGGAGGTAGCCAAGGGCTGCACCGCAGGCTCTAATAGGTAGATCTCTATCACCCATCCTGAACCTCTCGGCCCAGTCCTGGCCAAACTGGGATTGGAGAACTTTCTCAGCCATCTCCCTGGAGAAAAATACGCCATCAACTATCCGGGGTTTGACTCCATCCATTGACATCTGTGAGTTTGAGATGCACTCGGCGGGCCTGAACATTGCAAACTCCGACCTGAGCCTCTCGTTGGGGATCTCGGTGGTCAAAAACTCGCCCGTGGATACATCGACCAGGGCCAGGCCGGTCCTTCCGTCCTTCTCGATGATGGCCGCCAAAAAATTGTTAGAGGTCTCATCGAGCATGGATGGCTCCATAACCGTGCCGGGAGTAATGATTCGTGTGATCTCCCTCTTGACCAGGCCCTTGGCCATCTTTGGGTCCTCGACCTGGTCGCATATGGCCACTTTGTGGCCCGCCCGGACGAGCTTGGCCAAGTAGGTGTCCAGGGCGTGGTAAGGCACCCCTGCCAGAGGAATCTTAACCCCGGAATCATCCTTATGCCTAGAAGTCAGGGTGATATTTAGATCCCTGGCCACGACCACGGCGTCGTCTCCGAAGGTCTCGTAAAAATCCCCTACTCTGAATAACAGAATGGAATCAACGTGCTGCTTCTTGTGCCCATAGTACTGCTCCATGAGAGGCGAGAGCCTGGCCATAATATCTTTTGGAGTTCAACTCATGGATTCATATCGTTTTCGGTGCACGCCGGCCTTGTTAGTGGATCTTTGATCCCCAGTGTGGAAATGGCTATGGTTCCGGATAGGAGGGTGAAGGCGGCGACAGCACCGTAAACCCCGTAGACATCTGCCATCGATCCTGCGATCAAAGGCCCCACCACGATCCCGAGCATCCTGGCGGTGTTGAAGATGCCGAAGATCTCCCCCCGGCGGGAGATGCTGGTGGCATCAGCCACCAGAGACGCGGCCGCGGGACTTCCCATGCCAAGGCCTATTCCCAGGATGGCATAGAGGAGCGCCACCTCTAGGAGGTTGGATGCAAAAAGTAGTAGGGCCAGGGAGGCTGCCCCGGCCAGGCTTCCTCCGGTGATGAGGAGCTTTCTTCTGCCCCTATCAGCAACCCTACCGAAGTAGATGTTGGAGATGGTCATGGCTCCGGCGTAGTCCAGGTAGATGAAGCCTATGTCCACCGTCGAGAGGCCGAGCCTTGAGCCGAAGCTCGGAAGCAAGGTGAAGTTGAAGCCTCCCACCATCCCCACAGTGGTGACTATGCCGCAGCAGGCCAGGAATGTCAGGGTGTAGCCGGCTAGGATCATGTTCTCCGAAGGCCGCTCGTGGGGCTCTATGGGCAGAGGCTGGCGCCTCTCAGGTTCCTTTACCCAGGCGGCGACTATGATGGCCGATACCATCCCCAGAGCTGCCCAAAAATAAAAGGGAGCTTTGAGGCCCATGAGGTCGTACAGCCCTCCGCCTATGAGGGGACCCAAGGCCACTGCGGAATAGAAGGCGGCGTTGTACCACCCCATGGCGCTGCCTCTGCTCTCTATGCCCACCTGGTCCACTATCATGGCCATGGCCATAGGCCAGACCGCCGAGGCTCCAATGCCTCCCAGGACCCTTATGCCTATAAGGGTGTAGGCGTTGGTGGCGTAGATATACAGGATCGGCATGATAGTGAAGGTTATGAGGCCCAGAACCAGTATGGTCTTCCTGCCGGTCCTGTCCGAGAACCGCCCTATGGGCACCTGGCTTAAGAGCTGCACCCCTCCGTAGACCGAGACTATGATGCCGAGGAAGGTGTAGGAGGCCCCGAGTCCTTGGGCGTAGGTGGGAAAGATGGGTGCCACTAAGGAGAAGCCGAGGACCGCAACAAAAACCGACAAGTAAAGGGGAAAAAGCTCCCTGCTCGTAGACGACGTTAGAACTTCAGCTCCATGCCCAGGATGGTCTGGGTGTTGGTGACATCTTCAATCTCCCTGACCTCCATCACCGTCCTGTTGAGGTCCGATATCCCCTCTACGTCGGCGATGGCGATGAAATCCCTCTCTCCGTAGACCGGGACCACCTCGGTTATGCCTTTAATCCTGATCAGGGTATCGAAGACGGCTTTCTCGGTGCCGGGTCCCACGTTGATCATGATAAAACCCTTCAATGGTACCACCTGATAGGTTTTACTCCTGCTAAATCTTAATCCTTTCTATCCTTCTTCTGATCTATGGCTGCCTTTATGGCGCCGATCTCTTCCTCAAAACGCTCGTTCCTGTTGATGGCTACGGCCTTCATCATGGTATCCAGGGCATCCTCCAGCCTTCCCATGCCTACCAGGACCGCGGCCTTTGCCTCCAAATCCAGGGGATCGCCTCCGGAAGCAACTAGGGGCTGGTAGACCGCCAGGGCATCATCGAGCTTACCCATGGATCTTAGGACAAAGCCCTTGTTTCTTAAGGCCTCTAAATCCTGGGGATTTATAACCAGGGCCTTATCGTAAGCCTCCAAGGCCTCCTCCGCCATGCCCAGGTAGAAGTGGGCTACACCCTTATTGTTCCAGGCATAGGAGTTCTGGGGATTTGCCTCCAGGATTTTATCGAAGTATCCTAAAGCTTCCTCGGGCTTTCCCCTCTTTACCATATCCATGCCCTTATTGAGCAGGATCTTTTCTTTGCTATTCATCTTAACACCTCTACCCCATAGACCACTGCCTTCCGGCTTGGGAGACGGGGCATGTCGTTGGTTCCTGTGGCTACGTATTCTTGCGTGAGATCCGTCCTCTTGCGAGCAGTTCTGGTTATGCCAATATACCAAGGCACTCTCTGAGTCAACGGTTTTGCAAGCTCCAAGACTGCTATGTGATCCAGACAAGAATAAGCAGCAATGCTTATGCTGATAGTTCTTGCATCTGAAGCTATTGCCTGGTGAATGGCTGTCTCTAAGATCTGGCTAGATCCGGACTTAAATGTATCTTGCTAATACACTCCAATCAGCCTATGGTGTCCCGACTTTTTGCGGAGGCGCAGATAATATTCCTTGGGGTAGTTGATCACATGTACCCCTGGGCCTGGGTTGAGACGTTCTCTGCTTGCTTCTGGCCGTCGGCTATCGCCGGGACTGCGGTTACCATGGGGATTTTTATCTCGCCGAAGATCTTCTCGAAATCGCTCAAGTGGGTATTGCGGCGCCACCTGACGAACTCCTTGGCAGACGGGGGAACATGATGGCCTTGGCCTTCGTATCCCTCTCCATGATCGTAATCTGTTCGCCGTTCTCCATCTTGACCTTGGGAGTGTCGTTGTAGAAGGCAATCCTGGAATCGTAAGGGCCGTGGCCTCCTATGGCTCCTATCGCGTAGATCTGCTTGAAGTCGGGGCTCCTCGTTATCTCCACTGGGACTCCCATGCCTCCGGGTTTGAACTCAACCTTGAAAAAGATGGTGATGGCCTTGGAGACCGCAGGATGAGATCGTGGGCCTCGGCGGCTCTGGGGCGCTCATCTGCAGCGAAATTGGCCCCCGCCTATTTTTTTGAGCTCCATGTCGAAGAACCCGCATTCAGACTAGTGAGGGGGTATCTAGCGCCTCTGCGTCTCCGCTGCAAACATGGCAGATCGGCTCACCCTCGGGCAAATCTATCACCATCTTTCAGAGTGGCTCAGCGAACGAACCTTAAAGCTATAGGCTCAGCCTGGATTTTCCCTGGGATCCCTTACACGCTACCCTTTGTGGTTGACTAATCCTCGATGCGTGAACCCTATAGCCCAAGCAAGAGATTGGGGATATATATTTCATGTGATTGCAGACCAGCGCAGAGGAAGAAATGAAGCTAACACTGTTAAGGAAGACGCCAGGCTCATAGGTGATATGTTGATTTTCAGCTATCTGGATGAAATTTTGGATGAGGAAATATGAAAGATGGCGCAAATAGTTGGCGGATGAGATTGCTTTTTGGTGGATATAATGGTTGCCTCTTCACCTGCTTTTTACGCTGTTACGGGGTGATCCGAGCAGAAATCCTCCCTGGGTTCTTCCCTATTTTTTGTGTAAAATAAGCCTTTCGGAGGATCATCTAATTTGCGATATCGAAACGTATTTAGATCACCTGGCTGCTTGTGTTGACGATACTATGATTGGGGTCTTAGGGTTAGAAGACGGCACGATGGTGAAGGGCTGCGGTTTTGGGGCGTCCGGTACGGTCTCGGGGGAGCTGGTTTTTACGACCATCATGTCAGGCTATGAGGAAGCCTTGACAGATCCTTCGTACCACGGACAATTCCTCATGTTCACTTATCCCCTCATCGGCAACTATGGGGTAAGTGGCGAGAACTTCCAGTCGGATCACATGTGGCCCGGTGCCATGGTCTGCAGGGAGGTCTGGGAGTACCCTACCCACCACCGCTCGACCAGAACGATAGCTAAATTCCTGGAGGACGAGGGGAAGCCTGGGCTTTGCGGCGTGGATACCAGGATGCTCACCACCAAGGTCAGGAACTACGGGTGCATGAAGGCAACCATCGCGGTAGGAGAAGCTAAGGATCTAAAAGACATCGACGTTGTAGAAGAGGCCAGGACCCATCCGTCCATATCAGCACAGGATCTTCTGATGGATGTCACCTGCAAGAAACCTTATCGCATTCCGGGCAAGGGATCCAGGATCGCCATGATAGACATGGGTATCAAGAGGAACATCCTTCACAGCCTCTCTCTCAGGGGCTTTGACATCCACGTGCTGCCGGCCAATGCCTCTTTATCCCAGATAGAAGCTACAGAGCCCGATGCCCTTTTCCTATCAAATGGCCCGGGAGACCCCGAGTGTGCCACGAATGCCATAGCTGCCGTGAAGCACTTTGTCGGAACCGTTCCCGTCTTTGGCATATGCCTTGGCCATCAGATCATCTCCTTGGCCATGGGCGCCAGGACTTTTAAGTTAAAATTCGGTCACCATGGCGGAAACCAACCTGTCAAGGATCTGGCCAAGGGGATAGTCTACATCACCTCCCAGAACCACAACTTCGCAGTATTTCCGGGCTCTGAGGAAGGTACTGGCCTGGAAATTACCCAGATGAATGCTAACGATAACACCGTCGAGGGAGTAAAGAGCAACAGCTTGGATATCCTGGCGGTCCAATACCACCCGGAGGCCCACCCAGGACCTCTATGCACCGAGGACCCCTTCTTCTCCCAGGTCAACAAGATGCTCAATAAGGCCAAGGTCCCGGCCTGCAGCAGGTGATTTGAAGATGCCAAAGCGCCAAGACATAAAGAAAGTGCTTCTCATAGGTTCAGGCCCCATTCAGATAGGCCAGGCAGCGGAGTTCGACTTCTCGGGATCTCAGGCGTGTAAGTCCCTAAGGGAGGAAGGCATAGAAGTGGTCCTGGTCAACTCCAATCCGG
>DAXJ01000048.1:815-4209 GCA_002506335.1 Methanosaeta sp. UBA114 | reverse complement strand
ATCATGACCGATCCCGACATGGCCGACAGGATTTACATTGAGCCCCTGGTCCCTGAGATCGTGGCCAAGATCATAGAGAAGGAGAGGCCCGACGGGATCGTGGCAGGCATAGGAGGCCAGACAGGCCTCAACATCACCAGCGAGCTTGCCGAGATGGGGGTCCTTGAGAAATTCGGCGTGGAGGTCCTGGGCACCTCGGTCCTATCGATTAAGGAGGCCGAGGACAGGGATCTCTTCAAGCAGGCCATGATCAGGGTAGGAGAGCCCGTGCCGAGGAGCAAGGCCGTCAACACTATGGAAGATGCCATGCAGGCCATGAACGAGCTTGGCCTGCCTCTGGTCGTCCGCCCGGCTTATACCTTAGGTGGTAGCGGCGGAGGCATAGCCCACACCGAGGAGGAGCTGGTCAAGATCTGCGATATCGGCCTCAAGAGATCCAGGATCAGCCAGGTTCTCCTGGAGGAGAGCGTGGAGGGCTGGACTGAGCTCGAGTACGAGGTGATGAGGGATTCGAGGGATACCTGCATCACCATATGCAACATGGAGAACATGGATCCCATGGGCATTCATACGGGTGAATCTATAGTTGTCACTCCCATCCAGACCTTGTCCGATCAGCAGATCCAGAAGCTTCGGTCCGCGGCAATAAACATCATCAGGGCTCTTCGGATCGAGGGCGGCTGCAACATCCAGTTCGCAGTCAGAGGAGAAGAGTACAGGGTCATAGAGGTCAACCCCAGGGTTTCCAGGTCCTCGGCCCTGGCCTCCAAGGCCACAGGCTACCCCATAGCCAGGGTGACGGCCAAGATAGCCATAGGCATGACCCTGGACGAGATCAGAAACGATGTCACCAAGGAGACCCCCGCCTCCTTCGAGCCCACCGTAGATTACGTGGTTATAAAGATCCCCAGGTGGCCCTTCGATAAGTTCACTAGAGCGGATAAAGTTCTGACCACCGCCATGAAATCCACGGGCGAGGTCATGGCCATAGGCAGGTCATACGAGGAGGCCCTGATGAAGGCCATCCGCTCCCTGGACATCGATAAGGAGTTCGGGTACAACGGCAAGTACACCGCCTGGACCGATGAGGAGATAGTGAACCTCCTCAAGGTGCCCACCGATGAGCGGCTCTTTGCCATATACCAGGCCCTACTGCGCGGCTTGACCGTAGAGAAGATCTCAGAGCTTGCATCAATCGACCCCTACTTCATAAGAAGGATAGAGAACATAGTCAAGATGGAGGGCGATGTCAAGGCCAATCTGGATTCTGATACCTTGAGGCGTGCCAAGTGCATGGGCTTTACCGATGAGAGGATCGCAGATCTGGTGGGAAAGACCAAGGAGGAGATTACCGATTATAGGTTATCCTTCGGGCTGATACCCACCTACAAGATGGTGGACACCTGTGCAGCCGAGTTCGCGGCCAAGACCCCCTACTACTACTCAAGCTACGACACCGAGTGCGATCTTACTCCAACCAAAAACAAGAAGGTCCTCATCCTCGGCTCCGGGCCCATAAGGATTGGACAGGGCATAGAGTTCGATTACTGTACCGTCCACGCTATCATGGCATTGAGGGAGCTTGGCATCGAAGCCCATATCGTCAACAACAACCCAGAGACGGTCTCTACCGATTACGACACCTCTGACAAGCTCTTCTTCGAGCCTGTCACCCTCGAAGATGTGATGAACATCATAGAGAAGGAGAAGCCCTATGGCGTCATGGTACAGTTTGGAGGCCAGACCGCCATCAACCTGGCCATACCCTTGGAGACGGAGCTCAAGCGCCGGGGGATAGATACCAAGATCCTGGGCACCTCTCCTGACAGCATAGACCTGGCCGAGGACAGGGAGCGGTTCAATAAGCTCATGGAGAACCTCCACATCCCACAGCCTAAGGCTGGCATAGCCTTCTCTTCCGCCGAGGCCAAGGCTGTGGCGGCAAAGATAGGCTACCCCGTCTTGGTGAGGCCTAGCTACGTACTGGGCGGCCGCGCCATGGAGATTGTCTATGATGAGGCAGGCCTGGACGTCTACATGAGGGAGGCGGTAAGGGTATCACACGAGCACCCTGTCCTGATAGATGATTTCCTCCAGAACGCCGTGGAGATCGACGTAGATGCTGTCTCCGATGGCGCTGATGTCCTCATAGGCGCCATCATGGAGCACATAGAGGAGGCCGGCATCCACTCGGGTGACAGCGCCTGCATAATTCCGCCTCAGACCATCCCCTCAACAATTCAGGAGGTGGTCAGGGATTATGTCAGGCGGATAGCCCTGAATCTTGGAGTTATAGGAATCGTCAACCTCCAGATGGCCTACAAAGATGGGACGGTCTTCATCCTAGAGGCCAATCCCAGGTCGAGCAGGACGATACCCTTCGTCTCCAAGGCAGTAGGATTGCCAATGGCCAAGATTGCGGCCAGGGTCATGATGGGCGTATCCCTGAAAGAGCAGGGATGTACTGAGGAGCCCAAGACGCCTTATGTATCGGTAAAAGAGGTTCTTCTGCCCTTCGATAAGCTTCCCGGAGCTGATGTCCTCCTAGGGCCCGAGATGAGGTCTACGGGCGAGGTTATGGGTATAGACTACAACGTGGGCTTAGCCTTATTCAAGGCAGAGCTTTCGGCTTACAACAACCTGCCCCTGGATGGTGTAGTCTTCATCTCGGTCCGCGATGAGGATAAAGCCGCCATGGCTGCTGCGGCCAAGAAACTGGTGATATCGGACCTTAAGATCATAGCCACCGACGGCACCGCCGATTATCTGGTCAAGTCGGGGATACCCGTAACCAAAGTCCAGAAGATCTTCAACGGTAGTCCCAACGTCCTGGACTACATGAAGCGCGGCGAGGTGAAGCTCATCATCAACACCCCGACCACCAAGCAGTCGGTCAAGGACGGGTACCAGATAAGGAGGAACGCGGTAGACTATCACGTGCCCTACGTGACCACAGTCCAGGCTGCCCAGGCTGCGGCCCAGGCCATTGAGAAGGCCAAGAAGGACCAGATAACCATCAAGGCCCTGGGAGATTATCATAAGGAGGTCCAGATGTCTTAAAGGCCGTCTGAATGGTCTTTAAGCCGTACTTGTTAAGGCCGTAACAGTAGTTGAGGTCGGTCTTTTCATCCATTTTCTTGAGCTTTTATTTTCAAGCTTATTATCCGCTTGGCTTTTTCGTGCCTTCATCACATTTTATTATGCCTTTTTCGAGTCGCGCTTAAGGTTATTTTACGCCTTTTATGAGACCTCTTTTGGAGCCTAATTTAAATACTCCTAGTGGCGGATCGAAGGCTTTATATGCGAGTAAAGTATCATCAATGTGTCGCGGGCTCGTGGTCTAGGTGGTTATGACGTCGCCTTGACATGGCGGAGGTCATGCGTTCGAATCGCG
>DAXJ01000048.1:0-585 GCA_002506335.1 Methanosaeta sp. UBA114 | reverse complement strand
TATGACGTCGCCTTGACATGGCGGAGGTCATGCGTTCGAATCGCGTCGAGCCCACTCAAAACCCTAAAGTCGCCCAAGTAGCTCAGTTGGGAGAGCGTCAGACTGAAGATCTGAATGTCCCCGGTTCGAGTCCGGGTTTGGGCATATAATTAGTATGTAAGCCTAAACCGTTTAAATTAAGAAAATCATGTTGCTGTTATTCATGTCCCACCAGCAAGGATGACTCAGAAGAAAGCGAGGACCTTTAATGTTCTCTTTCTGTGCCCTTTTGCGTTTACTGATGTTAATTTAGCTTATCGCCTCTAGTTTTATGTACTGGTAGTGCCAAGTTGACCTTCGGTGAGACATGAATGGCTGGAAGAACACTCTTTGAGCTTGAGCTCTCGGTCACGTGGACCATCGTATTAAAGATGGCCTCGCTTGCCGGATGATATCGCTTTGGCTCCAAGTAGGGTATACCTCCTTTTAAATGAGGGCCAACGTTTAAGGGCAGCTCTTGCCAAGGTGGACGCTTCCAGGGATGCAGCCTTAAGAAGTGCCGAAGACCTCCACATCGCAGCTCTAAGAGCTTTCTAAGAGGCTATC
>DAXJ01000060.1:39424-43949 GCA_002506335.1 Methanosaeta sp. UBA114 | reverse complement strand
TTAGAGCCTATGCCCTGCGACACG
Organism: Methanosaeta sp. UBA114; assembly: GCA_002506335.1. Lineage (GTDB taxonomy): Archaea > Halobacteriota > Methanosarcinia > Methanotrichales > Methanotrichaceae > UBA114. The sequence goes on along the minus strand of DAXJ01000060.1, from coordinate 43,925 downwards.
GCTATGAGCTCTTCCGCGTACATTGCCGCCGGCCTTTGCCTCCGATACCATGTGGATGCTGTACCTAGCATCCTTGGCAAGCCCCTCAGACCTAGGGCTAGTCAGATCCCTGACCCCATCTGATGCTATTCCATATAGTCCTGGGCTTCGGAAAGGCAGACCTGGCGATCGCCGCTCTGGAATGGCTCCTGGTAGGCAGGTATAAGCCGCGCGTGGAGCCCTTACGGAACCACTTCGTCCGCCGCAGTGAGCGCATCACGGGGGTTTACTTCCTCTTTTTTTTGGCGAACCGACAAAAAACCCGACTCTGCTAGTTGCCGCGCTCGCTTCCTGAAGGTTTTTTCACAAGGGGGATGGATCATGCCTTCGCACAAGCTGACATAGATTTGGGCTAGAGTTCGGCCTGGGCTACTGCAGACCTCCCTCAGAATTAGCAGATAGGCCTCGTCAACTGGAGCACTTCATTTTGAATGTTGATGGAAGCGGGACCAGCACTACATCCGAATAGATCGCTCCTGCAGCATAGGCGAGCACGGCACGGTTCTCTACGACAGCGAGGTGAAAGAAGGCGCGTGCATGGGCATTCTCTCTGCTCATGAAGGGCGAGACCCTGGGCAAGGACAGCGATTTGGACGGCTCTCCAGCCCAGCCGGTGCTCAGGACAAAGCCCATGCTTTATCAGGCCCAGGAGCATCAGATCAATGATCAGTACAAGTATCAGTTAGCTAAGGCATGCGCCGGTCTTAAGAAGAGCTGTGGAAAGCTTGCGGCGTTCCTATCGACCTTCCTTCTCTCCGAGAAATCCAGGGCCTGAAGGAGTGTTGTATCCTGGTCTATGCTCTGCCCCTGGATCGAAGCTCTAGAACTTCGGCCCTGCCCTTCCGTTCCTAGGGTGAAAAGTCCAGAGCAGCCAGGTACAGCCATGCGGTGAATGGCTCACGTTTTGCCGTCTCTATGGCTATCCTGAGGGGGCTGTTTAGGCTGTACATCGGTATAAATCCTGACCAGCCTCATCTTTCGCTATGGCCATTTTGGCTGGCCAGAGCTGAATTCTGCTCGGTCCTGTGGGCTGGATTTCAGCCGTTTGCGCGGGGGATGGCTGGTGTGTAGTTGCCTTGGGGAAAATCCGATCCACTAGAACCAATATAGAATCCCTAAGCTTGGCTTCCTTGATAGAATCAGTGAGGACTATGCTTCTGAAAGTGGATAGGGTTAGAATAGTCAGAGCGCGTGGATTCTATCGCAGTTAGGATTTGGTTGCAGCCTGGACCGCGCTGGATGCCAGGGCAAAGGCAACAGGAGCAAGACTTGATAACCAGGAACTTCCGGGCTCGAAAGTTCACGGTCCTGGACTCCAACGTCCTACTTCAGATAAAGACATCTCTCTAAGATGCCGTCATTTCAATCTTGGTGGCGAGTTGATCGGACGCGTCGCCGCGGTAGGATGCCGTTGGCAGATGAAGCTGATCTCACCTGCGGAACCTGGGATTAGATCTAAAGCAGGCATCGAAGCCATCGATCACAGCTAAAACTAGCAGAGAGAGCTATATAAATATAGGTCCTTTGAGATCCTATGGGGCCGGACCGCTCCTCTACAGGATCTGAAGTTTTTCTATATCTTAAAGGACAAGCTCTGTCACAAAGGATTCCAGAATCTCGTCAATGCCCAAGGCGTCTGATCCCAGGACCTCCAGGTGGAACTCCAGGGCGGATCTCACATCGTCCATGGCCTCCTCATAAGTTCCTCCGGCACCGAATACAGCACCCTTAAGGCCTAGAGGGCAAGCAAGATACCCTTCCTCGTACCTCTCCACCACTATCCTCACACGGCACATAGGACCTCGACCAGAGGTATATCTTGCCTTCTGTCAAATTAAACTTTTGCCGCGGGCTGGGGAGGCACAGCTTCCATCGACCGAGGGAAGTTTTGAAAATCTAGTCGGTGGGTCTAAGCTGAAGATTCAAGCCGAAGGTCTAAAGAAGATCGATAGAATTCCTTCACCACCAGCACAGGCCTGCTGACCTTTCCGGCGACATCAAAAGCAACTCTTCCCATCCCTATATGCTCTGACCATCTCTCTCCTTGTGAACTCATCGTTATCATGGAGGCCAGAAGCCCCTCTGCGGCCGCTATCATCTCCTGGACTGGATCCCCATTTCAAAACATGAACTATGACTTTAAGGCCTGCCTCTTCCAGGTCTTTGGCATATTGCTGGAGCATGGATGCTGCCTCCCTCGGTCTGAAATCTATATCCTCTTGGTACATTTTATCATCGGCCACGTGAACCAAGGCTACCTCGTCGATATCGGTCATGCTCCGGATCAGGAATAGGAGCTCCGCTGAGAGTTTGGAGAAGTCTGTGGGGCACAGGACTCTGCCAAAGATGTTGCTGCAGAATCTCTCCCTGGTGCAGCTGGCCCTTTCTATCTGCCTTTGGCCGGATGATCAAAAGATCCATCCTGCCCCCCCTTGAGAACCTCGGACGATGATCTGCCAATGGATCTACCCTTGCCCATAGCTCCATAGTCACCAGAGATACCTCCTCGATATCAGCAGCCCTCTGTATCACTTCCGCCAGGGCAATCCCTTCTAGCATATCGGTCTCTGGACAGAGCTTTAGAATACCAATGCATCCAATATGATCTATTTTTACCAGGCACAGTATTATCTTTGCCTTGAGTCCTCTTTCCTCCAAATAGGCCTTCTGTTCATTGAGCCTGGCTTCAGCTTCATCCAGGATAGAGTATATAATCTGAGGCCCTAGGCTGGGGGGTAAGATGGGGCTAGATCAATGACGTGAAACTGGACCACCTCCCTGACTCCTGGGATCTGGTCTAGATAGTCCAGCACCTTTAGGGCATACTCAGAAAGGTCTGTGGGAAACAGCACCTTTTCAAACATCTATTATCCATCCCTCTGATATACATCGCACCTTCTAGTACTTCAACTTCACAGTCCGCACCGGAGTCCTCTGTCTTCAGGCCATGGAGGACCCATGTAAATTCACCTGAGACACCTATATTCTCTACCAGGTGAGATTCAATTATTTCTTCCATCTAACCTGTGAGAAGGAGATCCCTGATAAGCCCATAACAGACGCCTCTACCTTCATAGTGGTGGATGTAAGTATGAAACCCATACAGACTGAGCAGGTAGCCATGAATGTTGGGCACAAAACACGGGGCTACAGGCGTATCCTGGAGCCCCCGGGCGGCAGAGTCAGCCCGCCATATGCGACACGATTTTGCGCGTAGTCGCAAGCTCTACCCCATTAAGTAGAGTGGTTGACTCTGGCGACGAAGGAAGGCAAGACTGGGAAAATCTGCTAGTTTGATTTTATTCTGGGACGTAAAAAGGGATCTAAAATATCGGAATAATGCCGAGGATGAAGGAGGCACTATTTGCCACAGTTGAGACAATCAAAGCCCTAGGATAGCTGATTTCAGACAGAAGAAATATCAAGAGGCTTTCTATAAGGACTACCAGGACCTCCAAACCCCCTAGATTATAGCCCTCAAATATGTGAAGATAGTTCAGAAGAGGGTTGGTAAAGGAGTTGATGATGAAGGAGTACATCAGAAGATGCCAAGGGCTCCTATGGATCAGGCACAGATAGACTGCAAACTCTGAAAGGACGGTCAGAAGCAGGGCCAAGGCCAGGGATATTATGAGAGCCATCTGGAAGCATTACCTCAGGTTGCCTCTGAAATTGCCGATCATTATCCATGAGATTGCTGCTCTTTGCTTCTGAGATTACCACTCATTACCTCTGAGCAGCTCCCTTCTCAGCAACCTTCTTCCGATCATCCATCTTCTTGCCAATATCGCCGCTATTCCTAAAAAGGATAGAAAGGGCAGCCCGAAGAACCAGGCATTATACAGAAGGAGTAAGGACATCCACATTGCTCTTCATGTGAAAGGGTACCTCCTTTCTCTTTCCACCCGTATAATCGAAAACGACTTTGATCCTGGATACATTGAAAGCCGTATCATTCAGGGCGTCTATTCTCAGAATGATGCTAAATTTCTCCAAAGGAACGGTGTCATTGAAGTTAGTAGCCTTGGGGAGGATTATATTCGCTGTGAGGACCTTTGCGTTGTTCTTTATCTGCTCGGCTTGGCTTGGGCTTAGATCGCCGATAGATTTGAGCTTCACTCCTCTAAGGTCTGTGGCCTTAACCGCATGGAGTGCAAAGCCATCTAGCTTATAGCCTCCTCCAAAGGTCCCTGTTTTCTTATCCACCACCGAGACGTAGGTCCAGCCCCATATGGCGCTACTGGTCAAGAATACGTAATTGGGATAGTTGCCTATATTGGATATAACGTAGTTACAATCGTAGGTCTTCATACCCTCTATGGCCACGTCTGCCTGAGCCATAAAGGCGACTAGAAGCACAGCCAGGGCCACACCCAGCGATCGGATTCGATGGTCCAAGATCTCCCTCTTCTCTTTAGAGGATAGCACAGAGTAAAAACCTTTCTAGCCCTTTGCCATCCTC
>DAXJ01000060.1:30449-39151 GCA_002506335.1 Methanosaeta sp. UBA114 | reverse complement strand
AGTATTGTCTTAATATTATCTTGGTATTGCCTCTGTATTGCGTCCATATTGCTTCAGTATTCTGTGAGATTTTACATTTCCTGAGAAGGCTGTCCTGGTTTCAATTGGCTAAATTATCTAGCCCGGCCCACCCTTAGGACTGGACATATATATGTGCGATGTGATTAGGCGCAGTCTAAGTGTACAACGGCTAAATATGCCCTATAAAGCCCGCTTACGCCCGGGTTTCAGCTCTCCTTTTCCGAAGATGATGATGCCTTAAAAGGCACCCGGGAGCAAGTGGAAGACTACCATCTCGACAGCAGCGTTCTACCGGATCTCAGATCACCTGCCCATTTCGACGCCCTGGCCAGCATGGTAAAGTCATAAAATCTTTACGAAAAGGTCCTCATGTTCTCAGGCCCGGATGAGCACGTGGAGGGATTAAGAAAGATTGCAAATATGGGTTCTGATGCCGTCTATATTCACAACGTAAATTCGAGCAAACTGGTCTTCCGATTAACTGGTTATCCCAGACACTATAGGCACAGATTGACCAAGGCTCCTCATATCGGTCGAGTGTGTCATCCGCTATCGGAAAAGCCGATATAGAATCTGGAGCGTGAAGTATGGGGGTATCAGGTTCAAACCCAGGTTTATAAAATAGGGCAACGAGTTGGGATGGATAGCCCAGCCTTGTAGGTTATACATAGTTGCTCGAATCAAAAGAGGAGGCTGAGTGGAAGACGTCGGCCGTCCATTAACAGCCACCCATGGCTCTCAGGCCAAGGACATCTATAGCTGTTGTAGCGCCCGTGCCTCTCTGATCCTTCCTGAAGAGATGCATCGGGGCTCGTTTATCAGACAGAGCTGGTTGAATCAGGGGCGTTATCAGGTAAGCTATGTAGTTAGCGTAATTACTTCCTGCATCATCTTCTAAGAATAGCATGCCTTGGGTTAACTCATTTAGGGCCTCTTTGGACTCTTCAAGAGTCATATCTATAATCTGTAACCCCTCTGGCTGGAAGTATCTCTCGCGTTCAGCATCATAATCTTCAGTGGATATAAGCTGCCAACTGGCATTAAAGAACGGTATGCTCGTTACACCGCGTAGAGTCGGAGCTCTGCACCAGTATAACGCGTTCTCAATTATAATTTTTGGTACAGGGTCTTCGTACTCTTTGTAAACCGGGAGCAAGGCTAGTCTATAAATGTCTCAGGAGCGCGCGTTCTCCCTTATTTGAGGGTTTAAGATCCAAAATGGACTTCAGCGCGACATCTACCAAATCTATCAGATCCACGGCTTTCCCTCCGGCATCCCTCAGATTTCTAACACAGAGAGGACAGGAGGTCACTATGCAATCTACTCCTTCGGGCACATCCCCAAGCCTTCTTCTAGCCAGGTCCATGGACAGATCCTTATGGCCAGCCCTTACTCCACCACCACCTCCACAGCACCTGGACCGTCCTCTCCTCGCCTTCATCTCCTCAAGATCACAGATGGCTTTGATGACCTTCCTTGGAGGATCGTAGATCTTATTGCATCTGCCCAAGTGGCAGGGATCGTGGTAGGTGACGGTCATATCCAGGGCATTCAAGCCAATATCTGGGATCTTCCCTGCCAAAAACTCAGAGATGCTCAATACCTCGAAATCCGCTGAATAATATTTTTTTAAGGTAGCATAGCACCCAGCGCAGCTGGCTATAACTGAGTGGGCGCCTGATACATTTATCTGCTTCAGGTTGTGATCGATAAGCTCTGTTGCGTCAAAGCCCGTCCTGATCAGAGGAGAGCCACAGCATCTTTCATCCTCAAGAAGGCCAACTCCAAACCTGTTCAGGAGGTTGAAGGTCTTAGCGGAGGTCTCAGGATAGCGGTAAGATTCCAAGCATCCTACAAAATAGACGTAATCGACCTTTCTCCAGGTGGAAGGGCCTTGCCTGGGTTGTTGCTTGAATTGTGATAAAGAGCTATGAAGCCATCCCTGCCTGCTGCCGAGATCACCAAAGGTGTTGCCTGTAGCTCTGACCTTCTCTTTAAGGAGGGAGTGCGCAGGAAGGGCAAAGCCCTGATTGCTCATAAATCCCCTAGCTTCCTCCACGGCCCCGACAGGATCGATTCCTGCCGGGCAGATCTCGGAACAGACGCCGCAGGTGGTACAGGTGCTGAGGCTTTGGAGGGCACTTGAGTCGATCTTTCTTCCTTCTATGATTCCTTTGGCAGTAAGTATCCGGCCCCTGGCTCCCGCTGACTCCCAGCCCACCTCCTGAAAGACGGGACAGACCGACCGGCAGGTCCCGCATCTGATGCACCTGTTGATGGCTGAAAGATCCACATTGGTCACTCTGCTCACTCCGACTCTAGGTCCAGCTTCCCAGGGTTCAGAATGCCTATGGGATCCAGGGCTCTTTTAATGGCTCTCATGACATCCAGGGCTGGTCCGTGCTGCCGCCTCATGTACTGAGCCCTGGCTTTGCCTATGCCATGCTCCGAGGCCACGGTACCTCCAAGATCGAGGGCTGCCACGTGAATTCTATCGGCGGCCTCCATCAACTTATCCCTCTGATCCCTTTTTGTGACATCGATGAAGAGGGCTACATGCAGATTGCCATCGCCCACATGGCCGAACTTCATGACCGGTAGTCCGACATCGTCAGAGATCTCCTGCACCTTCTCGATGATCTCGGGTATCCTTTTTATGGGGACCCCTACGTCCTCGCCCACGTAAACGCGGCTCTTCTCAGGCTGTAAGCGCGATATGGAGGCACCTACGAGCTTCCTGGCCGCCCACATATCCTCCATCGCCATCTGAGATTGGGCCATCGTGATGCTGATTGCCGTTGGAGAACAGGCCTCGGCAATTCCTTTTACCTCCTCCTCCGTCGAAGCCTCGGTGCCATCCACCTCAAAGAGAACGACATCCCCATCGGGCAGTACGAGCCTCTTATCACATTGCTTAAGAACGCTGATAGTGGTCCTGTCCAGGATCTCGCAGGCAGATGGGGCGATTCCCGAGGAGAGAACCCTTACCACAGCCCTTCCCGCCTCCTCTGCGGAGCTGAAGGCCGTAAGGATCAGCCTCCTGGCTTTGGGCAGGGGGGCTATCTTGAGCTTGGCCCTGGTTATCACCCCAAGGGTTCCCTCTGACCCCGTCATGAGCCTGGTCAGGTCGTAGCCGGCCGAGGATTTGAGCACCCTGGAGCCTGTATTGATCACCGTCCCATCGGCCAGGACGACCTCCAGGTCCAGGACATAGGCTCTTGTTGTGCCGTATTTAACGCAGCGCATGCCGCTAGCATTGTTGGCGATCATTCCTCCTATGGTGCACATGGCAGAGCTTCCTGGGTCCGGTGGAAAGAAGAAGCCGTATGGTTTGAGGGCCTCGTTGAAGTCATCCCTTACTAGCCCGGGCTCCACCTCAGCCTGGAGGTTGGCCACATCAACCTCTGTCACCCTGTTCATGGCTGACATGTCCAAGACTATGCCTCCTTTCAGGGGCACGGCCCCACCTGCAAGTCCAGTTCCTGCGCCCCTGGCGGTCACGGATACCCTCTGATGATAGGCTAGCTTTAGGATCTTGGAGACCTCTCCAGTGCTTAAGGGCCGAACCACGACATCGGGCATTCCCTCGATCTGAGATGCATCAAGGGAATAGCAGTAAAGCTCCGAGGGAGAGGTAGATACCCTATTCCTATCATCTATGATCTTTTGAAGATCCTCAAGCAAGCTCATTAAAGACACCATTTCAGCCCGGTGATTGGCCCTTCCTGGCATAAGCTGAATCATCTATAAAGATTCCTGCAGTGCGAAGGCTTCGGACAAGGCCATGACAAGACTGTGGGCTATAACCTAACTCCAACCATAGCCTAAATAAAGGCCCCGCACAGAAGATATGAGCGGGGAGATTAAACATCCATGGGAGGCGAATAGATCTGAGAGCGAGGGTGACTCTGGCGCTGGCACTAGCCGCGATACTACTGGCAGGAGTATCTTCCAGGAGCCTTTCTCAAGATGCTCTAGATCCCTGGGCAGGCCCATCCCTAGGCTCCTCTTCAGCCATCCATGGCTCTTCACCCTATAGCTCCTCATATTACGATTCCTTGTCCTACAACTCCTCATCCATCACCAACACAGAGAACAGCTCCCTGACTTATGCCCCGGCGATCATGACCGTAGGTAAAGGTTACTATGCCTCCCATCCCGTGGGCTACTCCGCTCTGTCTTCTCAGAGAACCTCCATACAAAATATGCAGTCAGGGACGTCCATGCAATTCGAGGCCCAGGGTGCCCGCGGATTATACGGCGAGAGGGATGTCTCAGCCTATGAAAATAGTTATAGCCGGAACGGCCACGAGTATGTCGGAGGAAGCTTCGTTCAGATGAAGATCAATGAGGATGTAACCGATGGCAGAATCCACGTTGGAGCCCTTCAGGCAGGCCCGGGCCCCGCGGGCTGGAAAGATCCCATCCTGGAGGTGGACGAGGATTATGTCGGGACCTATCACGTACAAAAGAACATGAGCATAGGCCTTCCCTACCGCACCACACGGAGGACCTATGAGTGGCTGCCTGCGGCGGATAATTACCTTCCCGTATATGATCCATGGTATCGCAGCAGCCCGGAGAAGATCTTCGATCCCCGGTCGTCGAGGGCGCGTTAGCTCCTTTGATATGCCCAAAAATTTACCTTTAATGCTAATACTGTTTTCTTTCGGTTTCAAAACCCCATGGGAGTCGTGTAGGTTAAAATACCTCCATCCACCGTCGGCTGATGATTCAAACGAAGAGCAAAAATCCTGTGATTTCGAAGAAAGAGATCATGCTTAAGGAAGATAGCGATAATTACAGTGAGGTAAGACATATAGTCCTCAAGGGAACGAATGGGGAGATCGGCAAAGCCTGGGGGAGATCTCCAAGGAGGACTACCATGTCAAGCCAAGCCGCTATGCTGATCATATATATGCCAAAGTTCACCTGGCCTGCATGCAGAAGTACTCCTGCCTTATACGAGAGGATGAAGGGAGCGGCGAAAGCCTATGGCGTCTCCATCGACTCTACTGGTTTGGACTTCAGCATTCTGCCATATGATGCAGGATCTCTTGGCTGCTCGACGGTCTACTTCCCATCATATATAACCTATAACGGCTACGCCATGGTCTGCCTGAGCCTGGTCTTCCGCACAGCGCCTTTGGATAGTATACTCCTAAGCGATATGAGGATACCAGAAAGAACGTTGATCTTTGCACAATCCTTGCCCGCTCCTGCCACAGGGACGGCTCCACAGATCCAATGCTCGGAGGACCAAGCAGCGTTTTCTCACAGATATTTAAATTCACCCTTGGGAAGACATCACCCCCTCGCAAGCCCTGAGATTAAGGTGGAAATGCGGAGGAGTTAACCAACTAATTTTTAGAACTTTGGAGAACAAAAGTTCTTCCATGGCAGAAGCCTTGGGACTTGCTTTTGATATCTTCTGTATTCCTGACCGAACTGTGACAGAAGCCTCGTCTCCCAGTGAAGGGACCCAAGGAAAAGGTAAACTGTGGTCAGGGCATAAACTATCAGAAGGTTGGATGTCATAAAGGGTGTAAGCCATATCTGTAGAAGGCCTGATAAGAGAAAAGGATCCCTTATCCAGCAATAAACTCCTTTTATGCCCAGAGGCTTAGCATCGGCCGATCCGGGCTTTGAGAGCTGGGCTTTGACCGAGAACCTGTGAGGGGCGTCTTTGAAGGATCTGATGGTCAGATACCCGACCAAAAACTGACCCAGGATCATGATCCATCGCCAGGGTGAGGGGGCTACATAGAGCCTTTTACCCGGAAAGAGGAGGAGCAGTATCTCCAGGGGAAGGAGGACTACGGCTGCCTGGATCCCAAAAGCTTTGGTATACCAGCGATCAATGCCTGGACCGAAGATCAGCCAGGCCAGGCGCTTGAAATGGAGGCTGGCCAGGATGCTGTGTATGAGTGCATAGGCGGCCAGGTATGATATCAACGCCCATCTGATTTTGGTCTGGATGGATGACATCCTGGCATTATTTGTCTGAACTTGAATTTGGCTTTTGCGATGGAAAGGACGTGAGCTTGTTTAAGGAGGATATGAAGAAAGCGATCAGTATCATACATACCAAAGACCTGTATCTAGGTTAGCCTCTCCTCGAGCACCAGATAGCCAAATACAGCTATCACCATGGAGATGAGGTCTAGAAAAGAGGAGGAGACGGTATCTCCAAGCCTTCTCAGGGAAGAAAGATAGAAGAAGCAAACTAAGAACTGCTGGCTCGGTTGCTGCTACCAGGACCCTCAGGATTTAGATGATGAGTCTTTACTGAGCAGGGTGGAGAACGGAGAAGTTATGCCTCTCCAATGACCACCTACTTAGTTACCTTTCTTTCTTGACAGATCTTGTACATCTCCTGTATCTTAGCAACAGCCAGAGGGCTCTTTTCTAGCAGCCACGAACTTGGCGGCAAACCTTTGGACATTCCAAACAGGGCTTTATTGAACCCGTGGCCATGCTATCAGCATAAAAACTTGGCCTCATGTAGCGCCTGTAGGAGCACGTAGGTTCTACCGGGCAAAGGGGGCTTCGATGTAAGAATGTGAAGCCTTAAGTATGGACATTTTGCGAGGTTTCTATTTCTAAAAACTGATACAGTTAAAGGACATTTATCGAAGGAGGCATGAACAGTTCCATGACCTCATCCCTAGTGAGCATTCTACACTTCAGCAACTCCTCGGCAACCATCTGAATCTCCGAAAGATGGCGGACTCAAGAACACCGCAGCGAGCTTGAAGAAGTCATGGTTCACAATGTCGCCATCACCAAACCAAGCGACATCCTGCTCAAAGAAGCGAATGTTCTCATTAGTGAAAGGGATTCCTTGAGCCGCCAGGTGCATTATCGGCCGCTAACGTCCCTCTTGATTTGCTCTTCCTCTGCTTTAAACAGATGGTCTTCCTGCTAATCCTCATGCAATCATTCATGTGACCACAGCAACGCTTGGCCCCATATACTTATAAGCCCTGGCATTATATATTAAGTTGTGAAGCTAGGCGTGCTCTTCTCGGGGGGCAAGGACTCCATTTTCGCCTGCTATAAGGCTATGGGCGGAGATATCCATCAGGACGAAGATAGAGATGGAGTTATCGATATCAATAGAATCAGTGATGGGAATATTGGCACGGGAAAGAATACCGATAAAAATACGGTCATCTGCCTCATCACCCTGATCTCTGAGAACGAGGACAGCTACATGTTCCATACCCCAAACATCAGCAGGACTGCCTTGGCTGCCGAGGCCATGGGCCTGCCCCTGATTACCTGGCCTACCAGAGGCGAGAAGGAGGAGGAGCTGGAGGATCTCAAGGATGCCATAGCCGAGGCCGTGAAAAGGTACGGCATAGAGGGCGTGGTCACCGGGGCTATAGAATCGATCTACCAGGCCGCCAGGGTTCAAAAGATCTGTAGGGATATTGGGATCTGGTGTTTCAATCCCATCTGGCAGGTCGATCAGGTCGATTACTTGAAGCTTCTTTTATCCAGGGGCTTCCACGTCATCATCACCGGGGTCTTCGCCTACCCCTTTGATGAGTCCTGGATTGGGACCAGGCTTAATGAGGATAAAGTAAAAGAGCTGGAGAGGCTCCAGAAGAGGCACCAGATAAATCCCTCAGGAGAGGGCGGCGAGCTGGAGACATTCGTCCTGGATGGTCCCATCTTCCATAAGAGAATAGAGATTCTGAGGTCCAGAAAGTCATACGATAACTATAGAGGCCATCTAGATATAGAGGAGGCCTGTCTGGCGGATAAATTAGTGGACGAATCGGTGGACAGATGATACTGGTGGTGGATCTCTGCTGGAAGAAGAACTCCCTCTCCAGGCCCGAATTTGTGGATCCCGTAGCCTCAGCCCTACGAAAAGCAGGGGCTGAGATAAAGGTTCTTCACTATTCTGAGCTGACTTCAGACAGGAGCTCAAAGCAATTATACAGAGATCTCCTGGAGTGCGACGGCGCTGTTCTCTGCGGGACAGCCATCCAAGACAACTTCTATGCTGTAGAGATGGATAAGTTCTCCTGGATAAAAGACCATAACTACAGGAAGCCCCTTTTGGGCATCTGCGCTGGGATGCAGGTCATAGCCTCGGCCTTCGGAGGCAAAATAATTCCAAGGCCAGCCATTGGCATGGAAAAGGTAGATATAATCAAGGATACGGAGCTTTTGGGAGAGCCACGTCAGATAGAGGGCTATCACCTCCATAGCTATGGCGCGACCGTTCCTAAGGGCTTTCATCTGGTGGCGGGCTTCTATCATAAGGCGGATGCCTTCGTTCACGAGAGAAGGCCTATTTATGGATTGATATTTCATCCCGAGGTCAGAAACAGGTGGATTCTTCAGAAATTTATGGAACTAGTACCTAACCATTGAGACATAATTTTAATACCAGAACCGAGCGTTATGGTCTCATTTTATCTGTCGTACATGTCGTATTGTTGTTACTGCTGTTGATTATACCCCCACATCTGTCGTATGTCTGTTGTATGAAAACCGCTATCCTCCGGGTCATTTTTCCGATACGCGATATGCACGACAGATTTTCCCGGGTAATTTTCCCGCGCAATCCCCCTCATTCTGAATCCCGGCCTCAGCCAACTCGGCCTCTATCTGGTTGGAAACCGGCCCAAGGGGCCGGATCAAATACCGGATCAAAATCAAG
>DAXJ01000060.1:30007-30165 GCA_002506335.1 Methanosaeta sp. UBA114 | reverse complement strand
CGGATCAAACCCCCGATTCGAGTGATTGTCTCCTCCATATTGGCGATTTCGCACACATTTCTCCCCCGCCAGTGAATAGCTTCTTTATCTCCCCCCACGGTTCGGCGGGGGCAATATCTCTTAGAGGGTTAATAATAGATTTTAATCCGGTTGATCCG
>DAXJ01000060.1:18720-29719 GCA_002506335.1 Methanosaeta sp. UBA114 | reverse complement strand
GATTTTGATCCGGTATTTGATCCGGTTTGATTCGGTTAACCTGCGTCTGAGTTCGTCTATTTCAACTTAACAGTCAGCTCCGGAGTCCCCGGCCTTTAGACCGGGGAGGAGGCACGTAATCTCACCTATAATAGATTTATATCAGATTAGGAAAAAACAGGGCTAATCTCCGCGACTTCAGCCGTGGAATCTTAATGATCCTGGCCTTGTGGGGAGGGTTTGTAACCCCTACATTGGGATCTGGCCTTAAAATCGATTTTACGGGTGTTTTTTTCTTGGGGTTCCGTGCTCTCCATCAGCTCGCCACCCTTAATCATGCGTTTAATACATTCTCTGACTGTGGATCTGGGATACCCAATGAGTCTAGCGACCTCAGTATGGTTATAATGAGAAATATGCAGACATCATGGCCTTGGACCGCAGTTCCTTGCCGTATTTCCGACCGATGCCCCGTGCCCATATCATGCGAGTTTAAAGGGCTGTTATCCATAGAGGATAGAAACGCTGAGACAGATGCCCCCTTGATTTTAAAAAATAAAGCCCTAGGAGATCGAGGTTACCTTCGTTTTGATCTTAGCCAAGGCATCGCTATCATGTGCCCTAACGCTAGCAGAGAGTCTGGGCTTGAGGAACTGACCCGTATGGCTCTTCTTTACTCTTGCTACTTCCTCAGGTGTCCCCTCGGCAACGATCTCCCCTCCCTTGTGGCCGCCCTCAGGCCCCAGATCGATGACATAATCAGCGGACTTAATCACGTCTAGGTTGTGTTCTATGATCACCACGGTATTTCCCTTGGCCACCAGATCATCCAGGAGCGCTATAAGCTTCTTGACATCGTCGAAGTGAAGCCCGGTAGTGGGCTCATCCAAAAGATAGATGGTTTTACCTGTGGCCCTCTTGGAAAGCTCCCTGGTAAGTTTTATCCTCTGGGCCTCGCCGCCTGATAATGTCGTGGCGCTCTGTCCAAGCTTTATATATCCTAGGCCCACCCCAACCAGAGTGTCAAGCTTGTTTCTTATAATGGGGATATTCTTGAAGTGCTCCCTGGCCTCCTCCACGGTCATATCCAGGACCTCGGAGATGGATTTGCCCTTATATTTTACCTCCAGGGTCTCACGGTTATAGCGGGTGCCCTTGCACTCCTCGCACTCGATGTAAACGTCGGGTAGGAAGTTCATCTCGATCTTGATGAGGCCATCACCCTGGCAGGCCTCACAACGCCCGCCTTTGAGGTTGAAGGAGAAGCGTCCGCCTTTGTATCCCCGAACCTTGGCCTCTTTTGTCTCGGCAAAGGCCTCTCTGATGGCATCAAAGACCTTGGTATAGGTGGCCGGGTTGGACCTGGGAGTCCTACCGATGGGGCTTTGGTCTATCACAATAACCTTATCGATCACCGAGTCAAAGGATAGTTCATCGAACTCCCCTGGAGCCTCACTGGATTTGTAGATATTCTTCATGAGGGCCCTGTAAAGGGTATCGTAGATTAGGGTGGACTTGCCAGATCCCGAGACACCGGTGATCACAGTCAGGACCCCGATGGGGATCTTAGCATCGATGTTCTTCAGGTTGTTCTGTCTACAGCCCTTGATCCTGATGTAAGAATCGCTCCTTCTCCTGGAGGTTGGGATCTCTATCCTCTTTTTCCCCGATAAGTACTGGCCTGTGAGGGATTTTACGTTTCTCTCAATATCCTCTGGCCTTCCTTCGGCCACCACCCATCCACCATGGATACCAGCTCCAGGACCTATATCCAGGACATGATCGGCACTTCTGATAGTATCTTCGTCGTGCTCCACCACTATGAGGGTATTCCCCATATCCCTGAGCTTCTTTAAGGTCTCTATAAGCTTGTTGTTATCCCTCTGGTGAAGGCCTATGGACGGCTCGTCGAGGACGTAAAGGACGCCCGTGAGGTTGGACCCGATCTGAGTCGCCAAGCGGATGCGCTGGGCCTCGCCTCCTGATAGGGTGCCTGCGTTTCTGGATAGGGTGAGGTACCCGAGGCCCACATGCTCCAGGAATCCCAGGCGGGATCTGATCTCCTTCAAGACCTGGCGGGCGATCTCCTTCTCCTTCTCCGAGAGCTTGAGGTGGTCGAAGAACTCCAGCCCCTCGCTGATGGAGAGATTCGTTACATCCACGATGGATTTATCGGAGATCTTCACTGACAGGACCTTATCCTTGAGCCTCTTTCCCCCGCAGCTAGGGCAGGGGAGGATCTTCATGAACCTCTCTAGCTCCTCCCGCCTGTACTCAGACTCAGTTTTGTGGTAGAGCCTCTCGGCCTGGGGAATGAGGCCCTCCCAGCAGCCATTATGGGACCAGTAGGCTTCGCCATCCTTCATGCTCATGCGGAACTGGATGCGCTCGTCGGAGCCGTACATCAGGGAGTTGTACTGTTCCTGGCCCAGGTTCTTGATGGGAGTGAAGATGTCGAAGCCGAAGTGCTTGGCCACAGCTCCCAGGTACTGGCCTCTAAAGCCATCGTAGCTGTTCCTGTACATGGCCACGGCCCCATCGGCCAGGCAGAGATCCTTGTCAGGGATGATGAGATCGGGGTCGAACTCCATCTTGATGCCCAGGCCGTTGCAGGCTTCGCAGGCGCCAAAGGGGCTGTTGAAGGAGAACACCCTGGGCTGAAGCTCATCGAAGGCCATGCCGCAGACAGGACAGGCCATCTTGGAGGAGTAGAGGCGCTCTTTTCCCTCCAAGTCCAGGGCTATGAGGAGGCCATCGGCCTTTCTTAGGGCATTCTCACAGGCATCTACCAGCCTGGACCTATCTTCTTTCGGGTCCAAGCGGTCGATGACGGCCTCGATATCATGCTTCTTATAGCGGTCCAGGTCGATCTCCTCATCGGTCCTAATGATATCTCCGTTTACCCGAACCCTAGCAAAGCCCTCGGAGTTCAGATCTCTCAGGAGCTGGCAGTAAGTTCCTTTCTTCTGGCGGATGATGGGGGCCAAAATGGTGACCATCCCCTCGGCTTCCCTGGCGATGCTGTCTGCGATCTTCTCCGGGGACTGAGACTCTATTCTTGTCTTGTGGATGGGACAGTAAGGGACGCCAATCCTAGCAAAGAG
The DNA here is from genome assembly GCA_002506335.1 of Methanosaeta sp. UBA114. Classification (GTDB taxonomy): domain Archaea; phylum Halobacteriota; class Methanosarcinia; order Methanotrichales; family Methanotrichaceae; genus UBA114. The sequence goes on along the minus strand of DAXJ01000060.1, from coordinate 26,636 downwards.
AAGCCGCATGTAATCATAGATCTCAGTGACCGTTCCTACCGTGCTTCGGGGGTTCTTGGATGTGGTCTTCTGCTCTATGGAGATAGCCGGGGAGAGGCCTTCTATGGAGTCCACGTCGGGCTTATCCATCTGCCCCAGGAACTGGCGGGCGTAGGCTGACAAGGATTCTACATATCTGCGCTGCCCTTCGGCGTAGATGGTATCGAAGGCCAGGGTGGACTTGCCCGATCCTGAGACTCCGGTGATGACTATGAGCTTATCCCTGGGAAGCTCAATGGTGAAGTCCTTGAGGTTGTGCTCCCGGGCGCCTTTGATGGTTATATTTTTCATTGCCCTCTCTCGTTTTCCTGGTCTCCTGTAGGCAACGATGAGGATAGACTTAACCCTTTTCAGAGATATCCGATTGGCACAGATATGGAGAGCTGTTCTAAAAATCTTCCAGCTTGCTGGGTTAATCTGCCGGATTCTAATGAGCAAGGCGCCTGGATGTCTCTTGTGGCTGAGGAAAACAAATCTGAGCGTGGGGCTTCCGGAGGTTTTCCGCGAAGGTGGGTTAGGGATAGCCCGTGTGGCGATTGACCATACCCTTTAACACCAGGAGCACTTCCAAAAGCATCAGTTCGATATCCGATCGGTTAGGAACTAAAGTTATTGAAGTTATATCGAGCATCTTCGGCTGCCTCCTCAGAGACGTTGCCCATGCCTATAGTCACATTTTAGCCCGTCGTACCTATCATCCCAGCACTTACTCCTGCACTCCCAGTTGAAGTCGCTGTTGTTCCAGTTGATGATGTTGTTGTAATCTCCGTGGGAAATTTCGGTGCAGGCCCTGCGGAAGGTGCTGGTGAAGTCACAGTTGGAAGCATCGGCGCAGTCTAAGCGCCCATATTGGCCTTGTTAAGATCAGTAATAGGGGCCTGCATAGCGTTATCGGCACAAGAGGATAATCCTATCGGTAACACTAACAAACTCATGATAGCCACGCTTAATAGTCCCCTATCAGGTAGCATCAACTTCGCATTCCTAAGACAATCAATATTAACTGCTACGTGCCATGCAAACATTTTTTGGGGCTTCAATACTTTGAAGAAAATAAATCGCTGCCTTTTGATAAGGACCGCTTAACAAGAGAACACATTAGGATCTCCAAACCATTAATAAAAGCCGAGCTGGATTTCGGATCAATATCGAAGGCTTTATCGAAGCACTTAATGGCCTCCTGGTATTGTTCCGGGTCCAGATGGATCAGGTCTTTCTATGCCCAAGCATCGGCGTTCTTCGGATCCGCCTGCAGGGCCTGATCAAACTGGTCGATAGCTCCCCGGAAGTTACTCTGGTTGAAAAGGGCAGTGCATTCTATAAAGATATCGACCACTTAATCTGTCACCGTGTTAGTTACCGTATTTATCATAGTATTGGTTATTTCAACGCTGACAGGGGTTGAATTGGCTGGAACCGCTGGAACCATCGGGACCTGGGTAGCGCCAAGGCACATTTATACAAAAGGAGATTAATAGGGCACAGGCCACTGGGCCAGGGTGGTGTTGTAGGCTTTCAAATAAAGTTAACCTGGATCCTTCAAGCTTGAATCCTAATTGAGGATAGGTGAAGGACTTGTACTGGCCTTTGCCCTTGAACCGTGGATAGCCCTTCTTCCTTTCTCCCTCTCGACATCTCCTGAAAAAGTTATCGAAAGCTTTCTTGAGTCTCCGAAGAACATCTTGGAGGACCTGGGCATAGACGGAATATAGCTCAGGATACTTTTGTTTCTCTTCAGTCAGAAGGCGAGATTGGTCTTCGTACGACCGACTTTTTCCTTCCTGCTTCCAGGCAATCCTACGGTCAGCTGAAGCCAAGTTCCATATATGCCTACAGGTTTCGGGAGTCTGGTCTAACACGGTTTCTTGGTCCTTGGTAGGGTAGACTCTGAACTTGTAGGCGGTTCTCAGGTCTTCTTTTCCTTCTGTTCCTCGATGTACCGCTTAATGGTCTCAGATGTGATTGTTCCAGCGGTACCTACATAGTACGAGTTGGTCCATCTTATTTTCGGGCCCTCGTGCCAATAGTTGTACATCCTGGCGCTTATACCCTTGAACCAATTAACGAGTAGAGACGGTGCATTCTGGGGCGGAGATGACACGAAGAGATGGACGTGATCCGGCATGATTTCGAGGTTCAGGATCTCGATACCATTCTTTTCAGCGATGGTGTGCAGTATATCCGTCAGATGGGTGGCAACATCGCCGGTGAGTACTGGATGTCTATACTTAGGAATCCAGACTAGATGGTAGTTTATGTTATACTTGCTATGTCTGGAAGATCGCATCTCCACGCTCGATTATACGAGCGCAATATATATATAGTTTGTGGAGCACGTACGGGCTTACTCCGGCCTGAAGACCGGAGTTTGCGCCCTGCAATTTCTATCATCCTTATTTAGTCAAAGCCCTCAAATGGGACCTTCTAATTAGCTCTCGGAGAATACCTAAAAGGCCGTTAGGGAACTCACCGTACCTCTAGCACTATTTTAACATAGCACAGATTATTTAAGCAATTGAGAAAATTAAATGCCCTCTGAGCATCATGAAGCGATTGACAATTGTACTATTATTCGTATTGGTGACCTTGACCTTTTTAGCTAACAGCATGAAACCCGTACCCCTCAGCGGCCATGGTGGTAAAGTAATGCTGAAAAATATGACCAACAGCTCAGAGGGCATCACCTGGAACAACGTTACCATGGTCAGCATAAGTGGCGTAAAGAATAACACGACTGTGGAAATAAATAGTGTCAAAAATGGCACTCATATGGACATAAACCTCACTATAGGCACCATTATAGCCAATAATACCACCAAGGAAGGCCTCTGGGCCTGGGGAGGCAAGCCCCAACCGGTGCCCCAGGTCATGCTGGACCACGACGCGGGGGCCAGGCAGATAATCAAAGATAACAGGGCCTGATGAGAGGTCATGGAACTTCCTATTGTTTATAGGAAGGGTTGATATCATTTTATACAATTGGTGATGGGTAATATGGCAAAAGATTCAGGACTTGGATACAATATCGTAGCTGAGATTGTGAGCATTAAGGGAGAATGCAGTGCAGGCCATTAGGCAGGAGATAGATTCGATATAAGCTGTCATAATCCAGACGGTCTGTGCGGCTTCTTCTACCACCAAATCTTCCCCCCCGCATTCAGACAGTGATCTGATAGCTGAAACCTGGTGATTATAGAGCTAAAAGGCCATGTAGAGATAGCATCAACCGTGTAAAAGATCTTTAAGATACGAGGCTTACCATTTTTAACGATCATTTTTCATTAGATGCGAATCGGGAATAAAGGATATACCGGATCTCCAAAAAGGTTTTACCCTGGTAGGGCATCTAAGCGGGGGATGTTCCAAAAGGTCCTTATCGCCAACCGCGGTGAGATCGCCATCAGGGTCATGAGAGCCTGTCGGGAGCTGGGCATCTCTACCGTGGCCGTTTACTCCGAGGCTGACAAGAACGCCCTCTTCGCCAGATACGCCGATGAGGCGGTTTATATAGGCCCTGCGCCTTCCAGGGAGAGTTACCTGAAGATAGACAACATAATCAAGGCCGCCAAGGAGACGGGGGCCGAGGCCATCCACCCAGGATACGGTTTCCTATCTGAGAACACCGGCTTTGCCTCAGCCTGCGAGGAGAACGATATAGTCTTCATAGGCCCACCAAGCAGCGCCATTGATTCCATGGGCTCCAAGATCACTGCTCGCCAGACCATGAAGAAGGCGGGGGTCCCTATAGTCCCGGGCATCGAGGAGGGCATTAACGATCCCGACGAAGCGGTGGAGGTCGCCGAGAACATAGGCTATCCAGTGATGCTCAAGCCCGCAGCAGGGGGTGGCGGCATTGGCATGAAGATAGTCAACAGCAAGGATGAGGTTATACCGGCCCTGACCTCCTCACAATCGGTGGCCAGAAGTGCCTTTGGTGATGATACCATCTACATAGAGAAATACCTCACCAACCCCAGACACATCGAGTTCCAGATCCTGGCAGATAATAAGGGCCATACTATCTACGTCTCCGACAGAGAATGCTCTATTCAGCGCAGGCATCAAAAGCTGATAGAGGAGTCCCCATCGCCGGTCATGACCACCGATTTAAGGGAGAGGATGGGTTCCATTGCGGTCAAGGCTGCCAAGGCCATCAACTACGCTAGCGCCGGAACCGTGGAGTTCATGTACTCCAATGGCGATTTCTATTTCCTGGAGATGAACACCAGGCTCCAGGTGGAGCATCCCATCACGGAGATGGTCACAGGGGTGGACCTGGCCAAGGAGCAGATAATGATAGCCTCGGGAGAGGACCTGGCCTATGATCAGAGCGATATGACCATCATAGGATGGGCTATAGAGTGCAGGATCAACGCCGAAGACCCCCTGGGAGACTTCATACCATCGCCGGGAAGGATCAGCAGGTACAGGAGCCCCGGAGGTCCCGGCATAAGGGTTGACAGCGGCGTTTACAACGGCTACGTCATTCCACCCTATTACGACTCCTTGATATCGAAGCTGGTCGCCCACGGAAGAGACAGGAAGGAGGCCATAGCCAGGATGGAGAGAGCCCTTTACGAGTACATCATAGTGGGCGTGAAAACCAACCTCATCTTCCACAAGGCGGTCCTGAGGAACAGCAGGTTCAGGAGCGGCAACATCAATACCAATTTTATTAAGGAAGAGAACATCCTGGAGGCTGTCAAACAGGTGGCAGCCGAGGACGAGGAGAAGGGCAAATCCCTGGCTGCTGCCATGGGCGCAGATACCAGGAAGCTGGCCGCCATATCCGCGGCAGTGGGCACCTACATGGCCCAAGCTGAGCCCAAGGAGAAGGTCTGAGTTGGGAAATGGCATCTTAAGCTACCTCAAAGGTGGCTCCTGGGTCTCGGGCGAGGAGATGGCCAATAGTCAGGGCATCTCCAGGGCGGCGGTCTGGAAGCAGATACAGGCACTCAGGGCTAAGGGATACTATATCGAATCCTCGACTAATAAGGGGTACCGGCTGGTCAGGGAGCCGGACCTCCTGGACGCCGGGGCCCTGCGCCAGGCCCTCAAGACCAAAGTAGTGGGCAGGGACATCTACTACTATCCCGAGGTCGGATCCACCAATGACACGGCCAGGAAGCTGGCCTGGTCCTGCGATGACGGAACGGTCGTAGTTGCCGAGACTCAGAGGGAAGGAAAGGGAAGGCTTTCCAGATCCTGGTACTCTCCTCCCGGCGGCCTGTGGATCAGCGTTATACTGAAGCCCAGGATCGCCCTGGCCCAGGCCTACAGGATCAACATGGCTGCCAGCGTTGCCGTGGCCAGGACCTTATCTTTCCTCTACGGCATCAAAGCCACCATAAAATGGCCCAATGATATCCTGGTAAACGATAGGAAGATCTGTGGCATCCTTATGGAGATAAGCGCCGAGGTGGATCGGATCGATTATGCCATTGTCGGCATAGGCCTAAATGCCAATGTAGCGGCCAAAAACTTTCCCACGGATTGGAAAGCCATATCCTTATTGGAGGAACTCGGGTCAAAGGTTTCAAGGACAGATCTGGCCCAGAGTCTTCTGGAAGAGCTGGAAAATGCCTATCTGTCCATAGGCTCCAAGGAGAACTACGAGGACTGGTGCCGTCTCTCCGCCACCCTAGGTAAGCGGGTCAGAATCGCGTCTCATGACGGCGATTTGGAAGGTTTGGCGGAATCCCTATCCGAGGACGGAGCCCTTATGCTACGCCTGCCGGGTGAGACTAGGCGCATCCTGGCCGGGGATTGCATCCACCTGAGTCTCTCAGAGCAGCGTCCTGATCAGGACCAGAGTTCAAACCATGTTTAGTTAAGATAGGGAGAAGGATGAAAGGGCGCAAGGTTAGCGGTATAGCCAGGGACACCCTGGATTTCATATTGGAAGCAAGCAGATCCTCCATGCCCCATGAGTTCGCGGGCCTCCTCCAGGCAGGCAAAGGCGTTATAACGGAGGTCCTCATCCTTCCGGGCACTGAATCCTCCAGGATGAGCGCCCTGGTGAGGTTGTACATGCTGCCCAATGTCCATGTGGTGGGCTCAATCCATAGCCACCCATCTTCGCATCTCCGATACTCCAAGGAAGACCTGATCTTCTTCACCAGGACCGGCGACTATCACATAATAGCCGGCCCCCCATTTGACAGGACCTCTTGGGTTTGCTACGACGCCATGGGGGCCAGAAGAGACCTTCCTGTCCTGGACGTGAAATTCAAAGACGATGGGTTTGATGATTTAGAGTTCGATGATGTAGATTTCGATGATAAGGAGGCTGGCCCTTGACTAGGGTCCTGGCCACAGGCACCTTCGACCTTCTCCATCCCGGGCATATCCTCTACCTGGAGAGGTCCAGGGCTCTAGGAGATGAGCTAATAGTCATCGTTGCAAGGGACCTCAACGTCAAGCACAAGCCAAAGCCCGTAATCCCCGAGGATCAGAGGCTCAGAATGGTCTGCGCTTTAAAAGTCGTGGACAGGGCGGTCCTCGGCTGCGAGGACGATATCTTCGAGGCTGTAGAGCGCTTAAATCCAGATATCATAACCCTGGGTTACGATCAGCATTTCGATCCCGAACCCCTAAGAGCAGAGCTATCCAAGAGGGGATTAAGGCCAGAGATAGTGAGGATCGACGCCCATGACCCCTGTGATCTCTGTAGTTCCAGAAAGATAATGGCAGCAGTCCTGGAGTGCCGCCAGGGGCTTGATTCTAAACCTCAGCAATAATCAAACTCGATTCCTAACATAGGGAGCCGCCAAATACTTATATAGATCTCTCGTTTTCCGGACCGTATGGCCAGAGTTGCAGTTGGAGGCACCTTCGATCCCATCCACGATGGACACCTGTCGCTGCTGAGGATGGCTTTTGAGCTGGCGGATGGGGGGATGGTCCATATAGGCCTTACGTCGAATAAGATGGCCAGGAGCCAGAGGACCAGGCCAGTCAGGGACTTCCAGGTTAGGCTTAGAAATCTGGAGGATGCCCTAAGGAAGAACTTTCGTGCCTACAACTACGAGGTGGAGGAGCTCAAGAATTCCTACGGCTCTGCCCTGAAGGATGATTTCGACTACATTGTGGTCTCACTTGAGACCGAACCCGTGGCCAAAAAGATCAACAAGATAAGGGTCTCCAAGGGCCTTGATCCCATGGAGATATCGGTGATTCCTTACCTGATGGCACAGGACTGCGTGAGGATAAGCTCTACCAGGGTTGCCAAGGGTGAGATAGATACACATGGGAAGGTGCTCTAGTAGGCTAACGTTTAGCGAGCTGGTGTTAGTTTGAAGGCAGGAGATAAAAAGGTAGCAAATAAGTCCAGGGGGTTTTTGTCTCTGGACTATAGTTGACATTATCGATACTTGAGGGCATATCACTGCTTGGTTATTTCGAGGGCGTTGATAAATGTATCGAAATCTGCCTCATCCTGAAGGCTTAAGATCCCAATTAGGTGCTTTGGTCACATTCTGGCTGTAGAATGTATCTTAGTCCTGATCTTAAGGGATAGTAGCCATCCTGGCAGTTCTTCTACAGGTGGTAGCATAGCCCTCTCCAACATATCCATCAATGCCATTTACTTTAATGGATATGCGATCTTTGGGTCAGATACTCCATAGGATTCAAGCATACTGGCTATCAGGCCATCTAAAAGCGCATTCACGGGCGAAAGCTTCTTCAATTTGTATATGAAGATGTCTGCCAGTTCACGGCCTTTTTGATAGGATGCGGTCATTAAGCCACATTCCTTCCAAGTCCTCAGCTCCTTGTATGGCCTCTCAAAAATCGCTGTACATGCTTTGAAGCTCCAGGTCGAGGGAGGGAGAATTTGAAATTAATAAGCCATGGCTCAGCTCTCTACATATAAG
>DAXJ01000060.1:1476-18388 GCA_002506335.1 Methanosaeta sp. UBA114 | reverse complement strand
TCAGAGTCGTTTGTAACAGGAGAATTTACAGAAGGGCTAAGGGATGCATTACGACTTTTTTACATGGATTGATCGGATCATCTCCTTGAAATCTTTATTATCTTGCATGCTGTATATGCCTACCACATCTCTCGTAGCATTATAATTATAAGTGGAGTTATAACGCTCCTGGTAAGGATAATTAATTATCCTATAGGCGTTCTTATATTGGCTCGCATATCCTTGGCCTGTGCGCCCATCGGCGCCATCTATTTTTATAGATCTCAGTGATGATGGGCGTATTTTGAGCGAATCAAAGGAACCTCCGATCATCCCGTCCAGAAGGCTGTTGTTCGTCAAGGGCATGGGCCGTCTGTATTCGTAAAAAACCATATACGCTAAATCATCGCCTTTACTATCCTTCAAATATATAGCCCAACAATCAGCTATCGCCTCGAGCCCGGCTGTGCCCAAACTCAGATGTTCGCTTTTTGTTGTGAGGTTTGTTGTGGAATTGAAGATCGCAGTCCAGGGTCCAGCATGACACTCATACCTGATATAGGCATCTGTTGCCTTTATGGAGTTGGCAGGAGAGTTTACTGATGCTGAAACGTTCTCCTGGGCCAAGGATACCACTGCAAGTAGAAGCACCACCGGGCAAAGTAGAAGCAAATTTGTGCGCATATATTATTCGTCCTACTAAAATGTTGTTAGGAGGAATTTCAGAGATAAAGCTTATTATACATTAGCTAAATAAGAAAGATGTTAGTAAATGGTTAAATAAAAAGGTTGATTTGACATCAACCTGGGTCGGTGGGGCCTTTTTGCCCATGCCACAACGGATAAGGTCAATTGACCACCTATACGTTTGATTCATCTTCTTTTAGGGTTTTTTAAATACTCTGCCATAGATATGCTGGACGGTGTTTCCAATAAAGAACTTGGGCGGCGTTCTCCTTCCCAAGACTTTAGTCTTGCCAGCAAGAATGGCCTGAATCACATCGTCAGCGCTCTCCGCGTCAATCCCAGTCACACCCATCCCTACAGTCTCCGCGAAGTGGGAATCGCTCCCTGCCACCATGGGCATCTTCCTGGCCTTGGCCTCGATCCTGGCCCTGGCGTTGGCTATGCCAAAAAGATGCTTGGAGTTGTAAACCTCCACGGCATCCACCTTGGGAATCCTCCACAGGGCGTGTCTGAACGGGTGGAAAGGATGGGGAACGTCCGTTATACCTCCAAGATCGTGAGCGATCTCTGTGGTCTCCTCGGGACTACGTCCTTTGGGTGGCAGCTCGCTCACACCCAGAATTAAAAGATGGCCCTCGGAGGTCGTGACCTCGACCCCAGGTATCACTATCAGATCCAGCTTATTTTCCTTGACGTACTTTTGGGCAGGAGCACAGCCTTTCATGGTGTCGTGATCTGTAATGGCTATACCATCGAGTCCCTTCTTGGATGCGGCCTTGATGATATCCTTGACATCAGCATGGCCGTCGGAGTGCCTGGAGTGGATGTGGAGGTCGAACCTCATATGCCCTATGGAGGGGCTATGCAGCCTTTTAAAGCCGTCGCCGCAGCTGTGGCGGGAGAGGCCAGGTAAACGAGACCTCCCTTGCCCATCCTTCCAGGGAAGTTCCTGTTGGATGTCGAGAGACAGACCTCACCCTCTGCAAGCACTCCCATGTGGGCACCCAGGCATGGACCGCAGCCAGGAGGTGCGATCATGGCCCCAGCTTCAACTAAGGTCTCGATTATCCCGGATCTCAAAGCTTCCAGCAGAATATTCCTTGAGGCAGGTATGATCAGGGTTCTTGCTGCGATCTTCTTTCCCCTCAAGATTCCAGCCACGGCCTGCAAATCCTCAAGGCGTCCGTTGGTGCAGGTTCCCACCAGGACCTGGTCCACCTCGGTGCCCTCCAGGTCTGAGACAGGCCTGACGTTGTCCACCCTGACGGGCACAGCCACCTGGGGCTCCAGGTTGCTGACATCGTACACACTCTCTGAGTCATAAGATCCAGCATCGGAGGTGATTTGCACGTATTCTTTTCTGGCCTTATCTTCCAGGTAACGGCAAGTGGTTTCATCGGGAGGCACCATGGCTGCCTTGGCTCCCATTTCCACGCCCATGTTGCAAAGGGTCATCCTTCCAGCCATGCTCATCTCCCGGACGGTGGAGCCCACGTACTCTAAAGCCTGATAAGCCGCTCCATCGGCGCCCACATCGCCTATGATCCTCAAGATGACATCTTTGGCAGAAACGTTAGGCTTGAGCTTTCCCTCGATCCTTATGCCCACGGTCTTGGGCACTCTAAGCCAAATCCTTCCCCTGGAGTAGACATCGGCCATATCCGTGGCGCCAACGCCTGTGGCAAAGGCCCCCAAGGCCCCATAGGTGCAGGAGTGAGAATCAGCGCCTATAATCAGAGATCCAGGTAATGCAAAGCCTTCCTCAGAAAAAACCTGGTGACATACTCCTGATCCGCAATCGTAAAAGTTGGTTATGCCCTGCTCCTTCACCCAGGCCCTAACCTCAAGTTGTAGATTGGCCGCGATGTCGTTATTGGCAGGGATCTGGTGGTCGAAGGGCACAACTATCTTCTTCGGGTCCCAGACCTTGGTAGAACCCATATCCTGAAAGGCCTTGATGGCCAGAACGGAGGTACCGTCGTGGGACATGGCGCAATCCACATCCACCTCGACGATCTCTCCAGCCCTGGCGTTGCTTCCCGAGGCCCTGCTCAGGATCTTCTCGCTTATGGTTGGCACTTCTGTTCTTTGCTCCTGTTCTTTACTCCCTTACTACTTGCTACACCTTTATGCTTTTACTCCTCGCGGGAGGGAAGCATATAGGCTATATCCTCGGTCGGATGGCGATAGAGCCTGGCTCCAAGTCTCTTCTGGTCGAGGATGTGGCCTATGATGCCTACGCTTCTGCCGAGAGCAAAGAGGCCGTTCAAGTAGCCGAGCTTCACCACCTCATCGATCTCCTGCTTGGTGAACTGATCGCAGGAGGCCATGAGGTCCAGGAAGAGGATACCTATGCAGCCATCTACGTTGAGGATGAGGTTGCCCTTCTTGGCGGTGGTAAGCTTCTCCACTTCCAAAGCATAATCCAGAAGCTCGGTCATGGCGAAGTTCCTCTTGGCATAGTCTACCAGGAGGGATACGCGCTTATCTGGATTCTTGACCGACTTCACCTTGTGGCCAATGCCCGGGATATTGATCCCCTTGCGCTTCATGTCATTGACGAACTGCTCTGGAGTCATGCCTGTCTCTTTAGCCCTCTTGAACTCCCTTGCTGCGTCGTCGATGGCTCCGCCGAACCTGGGACCAATGGTCAGAAGGCCACTGCAAAGGGAGGTGATGAGATCCTTTCCAGCGCAGGAGGCGACTATGGCGTTGTGGGCTGCCGATACTGCAGGGCCATGGTCGGCAACGATCTGTATTACCAACTCAATGAACTGTGTAGCCCACCCGGGAAGCTCCTTCTTGAACCAGAGAAGGCCTATCACTCCGCCGATTCCAACTCCGCTACCGAGGACATCGCTGATCTTCTTTCCAGCATAGAGAAGTTCCTCGCCACGGTCATCGGAGATGGTGCAGATGAAAGTGGTGGGCCTGCGGATGGCTCCTGAGGAAAGGGCCTTGCTGTAGTCCATGGGGATCTTTGGAGCCTCGGGCTCTACTAGGTCCGCGGCCTTTCCATGGGCCTTGAGCATCTCGTAGACCTCTCTTACCTTATCGCCGTAGCCATCGAAGGTCTCAGGCACGTAAGCTCCGGCGTTCCTGAAGGCCTCGTTCTTGGCCTTGGCGGTCTCTGTGGCGGTGTTGGCCTTGGCTCCAGCGTGGCCAAACTGGACCGAGGATGGAAGGACTTCGGCGCAGGTTCCTGTAACCCAGGCCACCAGGGGCTTGGTGATCTTTCCGGCATTAAGGGCCTCTATGATCCTGTACTCGTCGGTGCCGCCCAGCTCTCCCAGGCAGGCGATCATGGCTATATCTGGGTTAGCCTCGTACCTCATGATGTGCTCAAGCATGTTGCTTCCAGGGTACCTATCGCCGCCGATGGCCACTCCTTCGTAGATGCCGCTGGAGTTCCTGGAGATTATGTTAAAGGCCTCGTTGAGCATGCCGCCTGACTTGGAGACGAAGCCCACACATCCGGGTCTGTAAAGCTTGGAGGCTATTATGTTCTCTATAGTTCCCGCGGTATTGCCTATCCTGAAGGACCCCGCAGCCATGCCTCCGACTGTTGCCGGGCCTATGACCGTCTTCCCCAGCTTCCTGGAGGTGGCACCCAATATCCTTGCCATCCTCTCGGGAACGCCTTCGGCGATGACCGCCACGGTGTTGATGGTCTCCTGCTCCAGGGATTCCATGGTCGTTTCAAAGGCAGATCTATGGGAGGCGAAGTTGACCACCACATCGGCATTGGGAAAGGATTTAGCTGCCTCAGGGGTGGTCCTGTACATGGGCAGAAGTATCTCCTTGGTTCCCCAGAAGGCCTTATGGATGCCGGCGCGGCTGGGGTTTATTATGGCTGCTATGCTCGGAGTCTCCCTCTTGCATATGTAATCGAAATCTAGCATCCTCTGGATGGCGTTAATCTGGTAGCCGTAGACGAAGGCCTGGGTATTCCTGTCAAAGAGGACGTAGTTCTTTTCCATGGAGATAGCCACCATTAGTTTGACCTCCCGCTAAGGGCTAAGGGAACTATCCTGGTCATGTGAGTCTCAGGTCCATAGACCTCTATGGGCACTCCTAATCTTTCTCCGAGCTGGCGCATAAGCTTCAAGCCTAACTCGTAGTTGGGCCCGCCACGCCTGACGTAAATCTTGATGTTGGCATCTACGAGCCTCTGCTGGTACTCCTCCAGGGCCATAACAACGCCCTTGAAGGTGTTGGCCACATCAGTGAAATTGGCGATAGCACCGCCGATGAGGAGGATCTTGCTCTCAGGGCTCTTGTAGCGGGTCATGAGATCCAGGATTGTCTTGGTATAATAGTAAGTCTCCTCGGTATTGGGGTCGCCGCTGTACTCGCCATAGTTGGCCATCTCCAAGCCATAGCCCAGATCGCATATGGTATCGGCGTAGATGACGCTGGCGCCGCCCCCAGCCACCATGGTCCAGACCCTGCCCATGGGGTTGAGGATGGTGAGCTTTAAGGAAGCTCCGGTCTTCGAGTCTAGCTCCTTTACGAACATTTCCTCTTGCAAGAGGGTTCTTCCGAAGGGCTCGGGGAACTGGAGACCTGCCCAGGTCTTTCTCTGCCAGTACTCCTCGGCATCATCGAGCTTGGCGACCATGTCCAGGGGCACTAGACAGTCATTTTCGAAGGTGAAAGGGTTTATCTCCAGATAGGCAAATCCGAGGCTCGCGTAGAACTTATAGAGGGCCCTTATGAACTTCTCCACGGAAGTAAGCTTATCCCCAAGGTTTTTAGGCAGCTTGGACTTGAAGTCCACCTGGTCTATGCCCTTGAGAATATCTACGTGGATCTGTACAACCTTATCCCAGTTCTCCTCAACGCTTATTCCGCCCTGATGAGAGAAGTAAATGTTATCGCCGTCGTAGTCGGAGCTTATTGCTACATAGAGCTCTTCCTTATGGGGTACAAAGGGCTCTATGAGGAAGTAGGTCAGCCTACCCTCGATACTTCCCACAGTGACCTCGGCACCTATATTCTTCTTGAGATAGGATACCGCCTGATCCCAGGTCGCATCCAGGAGCACCAGGCCATGCTTTCCCCTCTTGCCGAAGAGCTGATCAGGCTTTATGACAAGCTTTTTAGCCTTCAGCCAAGGGTTAACCTTAGCTAGGGCCTCCAGATCTGTGTCCGGGCCTACCAGGGCGATCTCTCCCTTATAGGAGAAGTCTTCGAGGTAATCGGGAAGGTACCTTGCAAATAGACGCTTCGCGTCATATTCCCTAATGCCTCTCTGGGCCATGTCCAAACCACCTTCGCCGTCCTAATGCCCTTCCTATTTAGAAACCTTTCCAATGGACGTGGCCCCAGACGGTCCACCACGCCCGGAAAGGCTGAAATATCTACCTAGAAGGTTTAGAGACATGGAGTGCCCCTGTTGCGGAAAAAGCTGCGCCCAGGCCGCAGAGACGGTCCTATCCGGTGTCGAAGATATGTACCAGGCCTGCGGGGGATGCGCTGGAGAGAACGACCTCGATAAGAGCGCGCCTTTAAAAGGCCTTCCAAAGGAGATAGAAAGGTGTCCCGAGTGTGGCAAGGCAGCCCTCGATGGTGTCATGCTGGAGGCTCTAAGAATCCTGAAAGAAGTAGGTCTTCGCGACGAGAAGGACTGCCTCAAGAGCGTAGGGTGGCCCCTGATATGCCCGGGCTATCCCTTAGCGTACTCACCCAGACTGGGCCCGCGAACTTTGATGCTGATGGGACAGGGCCTCTCAACCAGGGCAGCAGAGGAAATCGTGGAGAGAATTCCCGAGGTCAAGGGCGTGATCCTTAGCCGCAGGGTATCGGGGATGGTAGATGGCAAAGCCCAGGAGGGTGAGCTTCTGGCTGGCTGCGATATCAGGGCCGACGTGATTAGAGGATCTGCCGGAGAGATTGTCATCTATAAGAGCCAATCCAAGATCCACGTGGAGTTTCCAAGGTCCAGAAATCTCAAGGTTGAGGCTTTGGAGAGGCATCTCTTCCAGGCCAGGTCTAGATCAGTGGTGGATGCCCTCTGCGGGCCGGGGACTTTAGGGCTCATGGCAGGTTTAATGGGCGCAAAAAAGGCTGTATTGAATGACATATGGCTTCCAGCAGTGGAGAATGTCGTGCTAAATATCGAGGTTAACAAGGACCTCCTGGGCGTTGAAAAAATAGAGCGTTTCCCTATGCCCAAAAAGAAGATAGGTGACGAGCCTGTGCTCGTCTGCAGGGCCAGCGGTGCCTGTGATATCGAGGTCTACCATGGGGATTTGAAGAAGCTTTTTACGGTGATTGAGCCCGCCGATCTCTGCGTTATTGATCAGTTCCCTGGGATCAGCACCAAGGAAATGGAGACAGCTTGTTGTAAATGCCGAAGAGTGGCAGTGATATAGAAAGAGGAATATATTCATATGTGGTCTATACTTATCTAATTTCATGGCTTAACCAAATGTGAAGGGCTTTATCCATGCACTAACTATAATCCTCCTGATATTCCTGGAATACATCAATGCTGCCATGGATAAAGCGACCTATTAGGTCATATATGACCCTGAGCCGTTCTATAGCGAGATCTCTGGGCTTCAAGGCGTCTGAGCTACAGGAATAACCCTGGAAGCTTGCTGTGATAACCCAATGAGCGCCCTGGATGACTGGATCGTCTTCAGGCTGAGAGCGAGCCGGAACGCTCCATCCACTGGTGGAGCCTCGATACCCATCATGGCGAAGATCTTATCATGGATCTAATGGCGAAAGCTTTGAGGCAAGCTAGGATATTTCGTAGGGAATGGCTTGAACTTGATTGAGATTACCTAACCATCTAAGCCACTATGATTTATGGTATTTGTTGTGGTGCACTAGATGTTGCTCCAACGAAAACATGTACATGGTCCCCGCCCGTTCTTATAGCATCGAAGTCAAGCCAGTATATTTCGCCTGTCTCGGAACAACCAGGTTTAATATAATTAATGGAATCACCGTCTCGAAGTAAACTCCTTCCGTATTTAATGCCCAAAAATCGTATAAAAGTGGATTTTATACACATAATGGCTTTCGGTTCTTACCTCAATCACTTATACGCTGAATATGCTATCTCTCTTAAATTGGTTTCCTGCACATCCCAACCGCAACAAGCTGCAAGGTATTCATTTAAAAGTGAATTTGCCGTGATGGACTTGGCGGGACTCGAACCCGCGGCTTCTGCCTTGCGAAGGCAGCGATCTACCACTGATCTACAAGCCCTAAATGAGGTAAGCTCAGAGGAGCCCTACCTCTTCAGTCTCAACTGATTCAACGTCCGGGATCTTGGCCATATTACGCTCAATCTCCTCGGTTCCACCGCACTTGTCTCCCATGATGACGGCGACCTTCAAGGCTTTGAGTCCAAAAGCAATGTCCATAACCTGCATGCCGTGAAGCCTAGCGTAGGATGGTATGGCGCCTTTGATGGCATCCATAATCTTAGACATATCTACATCAGCGCTCTCTGGCATGATCCTTATGACCGCTACTACCTCTCCCATCTCATCACCTCAGGGCCCCGCAAACCCGCAGGCTTTGCAGGTATAGGCGTTGCTTTGTTTCTTGCATTTATTGCACCTAGCAATGATGGTGCCGCAGCTTGGGCAGGGAAACCTAACACCGCCCACTCCTGTGAGAGTGATGCCGCACGATATGCACTTCTCTGGTACGTCTTCCTTCATATTATCGCCCGTCTGGTTGATTTACAGCCATGTATAAACTTTACTGTAGACCTTAAGGACCCAGATCATATCCGTGAGTCCTACCCTGTAATAACTGTTCCGCCCTCGCCCGAGAGGACCATGTACGCGAACCGTTCAGGGTTAGTGCCGTTGAGGATCCAGCATCGTCTTCCCTGGAGAAGCTTTAAAGAACCCTGATCTAGGCACGTTCTTATGCCCCGGAGATCTCTCGCTCTTATTTTCTTGATGACGTTCCCGTTTAATTTTATTCCCTCAACGTCCGTGGCCTTGATCATGTCTGCTCCAAGCCTTTGAGCGACCAGGGCGGCTACGGAGTCGGAGGTGAAGTCCCAGCTATGCTCCAGGCCCCTATCATCTTTAAGAAGTGCCTGGTATGGCAGAAGTACTTTTACGCCTTCAACCCTGGATATCTCCCTGGTAAGCTCTGCTTCGCAGCCATCAGCTAGGAGATAGCCGTACTGCTCCATAGCCAGTATCGCCATCCAGTGGGATGCCTCCTCCGAGAGCCTTTGGCCAGAAGAGATATCCCTGATCAGATCGGCCATGGGTCCTCCCCCAGGCACTATCAGGAAGTCAAAGCCCTTCTCTTCAAGGTATCGGACCTGCACCAGGAGCGCTTTGGCCTTATGGATGAGGCTTCCTCCTACCTTGAGCACGTAAAAGGGCATGATCTACAGACCATCGTCCCTGATATTTGAGGTTCTCCCCGCCGAAAGGTTTATTCAGAAAAGTCTGGCAAAAGCCGAAGGGATGTAGGTAAAGGAGGGAGATCAAATCAATCGACTTTTGCCGGGTGCAACTACGGTATATGACGTATATAACCTTTTCGTTATTTATCATCCTGACTTAAAACCTCACTTCATGGTGCAGCTACTTGGGAGGCGTTGCTTTGAAAACCCCATCTTTGGCCGCTGATATTGTGCTTTTGTTTCAAGGGAAGCTTGTGTTGATAAGGCGCAAGAACCCCCCTTACCAGGGATTTTACGCCCTTCCCGGGGGATTTGTAGAGATAGGAGAGACCGTGGAGAGCGCCGCCGTTAGGGAGGCCAAGGAGGAGACGGGCCTGGATGCAAGGATCTTGGATCTGATCGGCGTATACTCCGACCCGGTGCGCGATCCCAGGGGTCACATGGTGTCGATAGCTTACTTGGCTGAGGGATCTGGTCAGATGGCCTCTGGCTCTGATGCTACATCGGCCAAGATCTTTCCCCTGGATAGCCTTCCTCACCTGGCCTTTGATCATCGGAAGATCATAGAAGATGCCATGGGTTTGATGCAGAAAAGGCAACGCGAGCAGTGCGAACGGTCAGTTTAAGTAGATCAATGCGCATTTATCACTCCTCGGCGTAGGCTTAACCCGCCGGCTCAATATAGGTTCATTCGAAGGTAGGAAGGTAGAAAGGCATATGGCAGAGATCAGGGAGCTCATCGAGAAGTACGCGCTTCAGAACGCCGTGAAGTACAAGGCTGCGCCCAACGCAGGGGCTGTCATGGGAAAGCTCATGGGGGAGCACCCGGAGCTGAGGTCCAAGGCCAAGGAGGTTTCTCCGCTAGTCGGATCAGTCCTTTCTGAGGTGGTCAAGATGAGCCTAGAGGAGTGGCAGAGACGCCTGGAAGCCATAGCTCCCGAGCTAATAGCCGAGCTATCAGAGCACAAGGAACCAGCCAAGGGCCTTCCGCCTCTGGAAGGAGTCGAGGGAGGCGTAGTAATGCGCTTTGCTCCCAACCCTAACGGCCCTCCGACCCTGGGAAGCGCTAGGGGAATCATCGTCAACTCAGAGTATGTCAAAAAATATGGGGGAAGGTTCCTCCTGCGCTTTGACGACACAGATCCGGTTAAGAAGAGGCCCATGCCCGAAGCCTATCGCTGGTACATAGAGGACTGCGAATGGCTTGGAGCCAAGCCTGATCAGATCATAGTGGCCAGCGATAGGATGCCTTACTACTACCAGGCAGCCGAGGAGCTCATCCTGGCAGGTGGGGCTTACGTCTGCTCCTGCGAGCAGGCTGCCTTCAAGGAGCTCAAGGACAAGGGCATCTTCTGCCCTCACAGGGATCAGAGCCCCGAGGAGGCCATGTCTCTCTGGGCGAAGATGCTTTCAGGAGAATTACAGGAAGGCCAGGCTGTCCTTAGGGTCAGGACTGACATGAGCCACAAGGACCCGGCCATACGTGATTGGGCGGCCTTCAGGATAGTTACAGCTCCCCATCCGATGGTTGGATCCAAGTACAGGGCCTGGCCCCTCCTGGACTTCGAATCGGCGGTGGAAGACCACCTCCTGGGGACCACCCACATCCTAAGGGGCAAGGATCTGGCTGATAGCGAGCGCAGGCAGCGCTACGTCTATGACTACCTCGGCTGGATCTATCCGAAAGTTGTCCACTGGGGAAGGATCAAGATTCACCAGTTCGGCTCCTTCAGCACCAGCAAGCTCAGAAAGGCCATCGAGGCCGGGGAGTACTGCGGCTGGAACGATCCCCGCGTACCCACGGTGAGAGCCATGGAATGCCGCGGCATAAGGCCTGAAGCCTTGAGAAAGTTCATGGTGGATCTGGGCGTCGGAGAGACCGATATAAGCATCAGCATGGACAGCATCTACGCCGAGAACCGCAGGCTGGTGGACCCAGCGGCAAACAGATATTTCTTTGTATGGGACCCCGTCAAGCTCCAGATAGAGGGCGATGTCCCGGAGGTAGCCAAAGCACCTCTGCATCCGACTAGCGATAGGGGATTTAGGGAGATACCTGCCGGAAACGAAGTCCTGGTGTGCAATAATGATTTGGAAGGCTTAAAGCCCGGCGACAGGATTAGGCTCAAGGACCTTTGCAACATAGAGTTCGTGAGCATGGAGCCCCTCAAGGCCAGGTACGTCGGTACCGAGGTTGAGTCCTCCAAGGGCAAGAAAATGAAGATAATCCATTGGGCTCCTGTAAATGGCCTGCCGATAAGGGTCATGGGTCCTGAGAAGACTGACGAAGGTATCGGGGAGGCAGGAATTGCCTCGGAGCTGGGAAAGGTTGTCCAGTTCGAAAGGTACGGCTTTGCCAAAATCAACTGCCTCGGAGAGCCGATAGTGGCCTGCTTTGCTCACAGATAGATCTTAATAAAAATAAATCTTTTCCAGGGCGCCCGCCAGGAAGGCGATCAGAGCCACGGTCATGCCCATCTTCAAGGCCCTCTGAGCCCCTGTGGCGTCGCCCTCAACTGTTCTTGTCAGGGCAAAGATCAAAAGCAGATCAGCCACCGCTACCACTGCCAGGTATGCCCTGCCTAACGGAATCAGGAAGCTCAAGGGCAGGGCAGCCAGGGTGAAGGCCGCTGCCAGATAGCTTGAGGGTTTGGCGCCGACCATGATGGGAAGTGTCCTGGCCCCTCCCTTCAGGTCGCCTTCCATGTCCTCCACCGCCTTCTCGATCTCCCTGCTCACGGTCACCATCCCCGAAAGGAGGGCTGGAAACACCATGGTTTTTGCCCCCTCCAGGCCCAGGGTTGCACCTCCGAAGATGAAGGTGGAGCTCGTGAGGTAAGCTACGGTCAGGTTTCCTGCCAGGGGTGTGGCCTTGAGGTTCCTGGCGTAGAAATAAAGGAGAACTGAGTTTACTATGGCAATGGTAAAGCAGATCCAGTTCAAGCGCCATGCTAGAGCGCAGCCTGCTGCAAAGAGGGCCAGTGACCACCTGAGGGCGGCCACGGGCTTCACCCTGCCCGAGGGGATAGGCCTGTCGGGCCTGTTGATGGCGTCTATCTCCCTGTCGAAGTAGTCGTTGACGGCGTTTCCAGCGCCCGTGATGAGAAAGACTATGATGAAGATGCCTAGAGCAGCCTGTGGCTCCAGGCCTCCAGCCAAAGGCTTAAGTCCGCCGGCCATGAGGAGACCTATCAGGGCTGCCAGGCTTGCCAAGAGGCAGTTGCCGGGCCTCATGAGCTTCAAGAAGGCTTTCACCATAAATTACCTGCCCGCGTCAGCTGGATGTTCTGGTGATTTAGGTGGTTTCAACGGTTCCGATGGCTCCAGTGGTTTCGCGCAGCACATATAGCAGGTAGATCACTGTTAAGTAATTATCGATATGGCTCCAGCCAGCCTGGGTGCCATTGTCGTGGGCCTCTTCATCTTTCGTGAGCTTCTCTGTTTTTTCCCTTGGGAAACTCCATGGGTCCTTTCCCCGAGGCGTTTTTCTCCAAAGATCTGATGAGATACGTCCTGGAGATCCTTATGGCTACCTTCTCCCCCTTTGTGATCCTGGATTTCTCAAGCTCCTGGGTTGCTTTTGAGCACGTTCTGCTCTCCCTGCCCAGGATTTTTTCATCTCAGCCTGGAGGGGCCTTTATCACTCGATCTTATGGTTTCCAGGGCTTTATCCGATAACTCCACCAGAGAAATTATTGTGCAATCCATCCTTTTCACGCCTTTTTCGAAAGAAACTTGATTGGAACTTAGCCTAATTATGCACTCAGTCATAGAGCGTCCGGATATATATTTAACATAAGATATCGATAGTCCATAGATTGCTAATTGATTTAGTTTGCGGGTCCAGACCATACCTGACCCTTAAAGGGCAAAATCGACGTGGAAAATCCGCCTTCCAACGTAAGATAGGCCTCGATGGAAAAGATCCTAATGGGAAGAAATACGATTTTATGTAATTATAGATAAATATTCTTTTCCTTTAGTGGATATGTTGCGCGAATTTCCTTTCCTTTGAGGAGTTCAATCCCTATATCCTTGAGCATCTTCGATATCATCGTTCTGTCCGAGGATTTCAGGGACTTCCTGTCCATATAGGCATAGGACGCCCCTGACTTCTCCTTTGCCTGCTCCACAAGCTCAAGGCTTAAGTAGCCCGCCTGATAGCTGGAAAAAAGGTGACCAAAAGCGATCCCTGCCTCGAATATGAGCTCAGTTTGCCTCTGGACGTAGTGGCCGCCTCCAAACCCCAGAAAGACCGGCATCTCCACTAGATCCAAATCCATGATGGCTCTAGCTACAGTTAGGCCTGTCCCACGATCGGACCACTGGGCTTCGCTGCTTCCAATCTCTGCAAAGAACGAGGGTACTCCAACATCGGTTGGGCCGTGGTGGGTGGCCTCGGCAGAGTATCTGAAGCCTTCAGGAATCCTGACCGAAATGCTATGAAGAAAAGACCTGAGGGCAAAAGGTGCAGCTGTTGCAAGCCTGCTCTTCTGGGCATCCCCTGTGAAGTGGCCCCCAAGCCATGGTATCTCGTCCTTGGACTTATGTCTGCAGGGAAAGATTATCAGTCCCGGATCTAAACCCAGGCTCTTTAGCCGGGCCTCTATGCCCTTTTGAGCCGTCTGCTCCTCATCGTGGAAGAGGAGACGCCTGTTGCCAAGAGACCTGAAGTTTCCTTCATCCTTCCAGTCCCCCAACTCCTGGAGACACTGCCCAATGTTTAAGCTGGCCGAATCGAGGGTCGAGCAGAGGATTACGACCTCACCCCTCTGCCTCATATCTCCTTTCCAACCCCGAGCATCTGACCGACCATGGGTGAGTAGTCCACCTTATTGACCTTAATCTCCCTCAAGGGCATGATGACCAGCATGGGCCTCTCCACTATCAATCCCTGAGCAGCGATGTCCCTTACCACAATGTCCATCCGGTTCTTGAGCTCGGGATAGCCGCTGGACAGGAAGGCTCCGAAGATCTCCCCGGGCTGCAGATAGCTGAAGAGGGGCGCTCCCACCTTTCTAAATGCGGCATGGACCCTGCTCAGATCCTGAGCATCGTGGCCGTGGCGGGTCTTGACGTGGTAGAAGGACATGAGCTCGCAGCAGATCTTCTGCCAGTCCACGTAGGCCTCTCTGGTTATGAGGCCACTTTGGAAGAACTTGGTCCTCTTGCCGGAGATGGTGGGCCTGGAGATGCCCGTGCGCCTGGAGAGCTCCAGATCCGATAGCATGGGGTACTTCACGAAGGCGTAGAGAGTGAGCTTGTCCTTCTCGGTGAGCTTTGACTCCTCATTGAGGGGCAGATTTGGCTGGAAGATCTCCTTGGCCTGATCCGGCCTCTCCAGCTGGAAGATAGTGTCCACCGCCAAGGCAGCATCCGAGGAGTAGCTAGAGACTTGGAAAGGAAAGTGGAAGTACCAGATGTCTTCGATGAAGTTGTTCTGGAAATACTCGTCTATAAAGGGGTCGAAGTTGACTTTAAAATCCGTCAGGCTCCTGGAGTAGAAGGCTGAGACTGAGTCGGTATCTGTGGACACGTGAGAGACACAGTTGGGATAACTCATCCAGTCAGCGAAGGCCTTGGTATTCCTTCTGGCCTCGAAAGGTGCTGTGGGCTTGTACCTGATAAATACCGCAGTAAGAATCTCAGCCCCAACCGACTCCCCCGATGGCACGTTGAGGAGCTTTATCAGCTGCCAGTCACGAAACTTACGTTTACTCTTGAAGATCGTAGACCTGTCCACGCCTATCTTTGAAGCTAGATCTATATCGCTGTAACCCGGATACCTGGCAAGACCATAAAGAACTAACCTCTCCTTTGATGTAAGTTTAAGCTGCATTTAAGAGTCATATACTTTTTTAACTATTTATAGATTGCCTTTTTTACGGATTTTGGTTTCCAGACTACTGCACAAACCGGAGATCGCATAGGCAATTTTGCCATAAATCCTTTTAAAAAAACCTAAGCTGCACTAAGGCCTTTTTAAGGCAGATCAATATACCTTTTCTCTGACAAAGAGAAGGGCCTGTCATGGCCTGGCACAATAACCTCTGCTATGTCTTCTAGCCTGGCCATGCTCTTCACCGCCATCTCCTTATCAATGTGAAAAGCTGGGGGAACGCCTTTGATAAAATTGCTGAAGGTAGGTAGGGCATCGCCCGATATGACCACTCGCCTGTCTGAGTCCACAACTACGGAGATGCTGTCCAGGCTGTGGCCAGGCGTCGCCATGACTCGCACACCGGATGCAATCTGATCATCTTTCTTTGGACAAAGGACTGCAGCCCTGGAGAAAAGGTAGTTATTGCCGCAGTGATCAGGGTGGGAATGGGTGTTGATCACGGTATCGATCTCCTCGGGCCTTATGCTTAGCTTCTGAAGTCCTTGCAATATCTCCTTCTCCTCGCCTTTAAGTCCAGTATCGACGATGATCCACCGCGAGGCCGATATCACCAGGGCCACCGAGGACCTGGCATCTAGGAGGTTTCCAGCCTCATCCCTGAGGAGGGAACCGGGCTTTATCAGGTAGACTTTAGGCCTCGTACTTGGGCTAGACCTAGGACTATAATCGACCTTAGAACCAAAACTAGAATCTGCCTTGGGCCCCACAGAAAAAGGTGGTAGAGGAATATCTTATAGATTTCCTCCATATCGCATGCGCTTGATGCTTCCTTTTGACTTAAGTTGCGGCAAGACAAGGGCGCAGCTTCCTATCCAGCCTCTCCACCTGCTGCACTGCGGTGCCTATGTACTTGTGGGGATCTAAGAGACTTTTGAGCTCATTGGGCGAGAGATATCCGGTCACAAAGCTCTGCTCTGCTAGGATATCGGCCAGGTCGCGCTTCTCCTCAAAGGCTTTCATGGAAGCCGCTCTCAGGATCTCGTGGGCCTGCTGGCGGCCTGCTCCCTTCTTAGCCAGTTCTATCATAACGTTCTCAGCCATGTTGAGCCCATGGAGCATGGATAGGTTCCTCTCGATGTTCTCGGGCCTGAGCCTTAGGTTAGTCAGGACCCGGGTGGCCAGGTTGAGGAGGTGATCGGTGAGGATGAAGGCCTCGGGGAAAATTACCCTTTCAGCGCTGGAGTTGGTGAGATCCCTCTCGTCCCATAGGGGATTGTTCTCGAAGGCCGGGATTACCTGGGCTCTGACGATCCTGGCCAGGCCGCAGATCTGCTCAGACTTGATGGGATTTCTCTTGTGGGGCATGGTGGAGGAGCCCACCTGCTTCTTGCCGAAGCTTTCCTCGACCTCGGCGATCTCGGTCCTCTGAAGGGTTCGAATCTCGGTGAAGATCTTATCAAGGGTTGACGTCATAAGGGCCATCCAGCAAACCAACTCAGCGTGCCTGTCTCTCTGGATGACCTGGTTGGATACATCAACGGGACAGATGCCCAGGTACTCGGCCACTTTCTCCTGGATCTCTATGCCCTTGGGACCGTAGGCAGCCTGGGTGCCGACGGCGCCGGAAGTCTTGCTGACGGCCGTCCGAGGCCTCAGCTGCTGGAGCCTCTCCAGATGTCTCGCGAACTCAGAGGCCCATATGGCGAACCTCAGCCCATATGTGGTGGGAACCGCTATCTGGCCGTGGGTCCTCCCGGCGCAGACCACTTCCTTGTTATTGATGGCCATGTCCAGGAGCAGCAGGGTGAGGTTTCTGACCTTGGGCTCCAGGAGGTCCAAGGAAGCCTTTATCTGAAGGCCAGTGGCCGTGTCCAGGATGTCGTTGGAGGTGGCCCCCAGGTGGATCCACTCGCCGGATTTGGGGCAGACCTCGGCCATGGCCTTTACCACGGCCATCATGTCGTGGCCTATCTCATCCTCTATCCGCTTAGCCCTTTCAGGACTTGCGA
>DAXJ01000060.1:0-1056 GCA_002506335.1 Methanosaeta sp. UBA114 | reverse complement strand
TATCTCTGTTCAATAGGGTGAATAGCCATGGGGGTAGAGTGTGAAGCTCTTGGGTTGAAGAGCTTTTGGTTAGAAGAGGATGATGGGGTATGGTTTTTCTCTGTCCCCAAATCTGAAGGATCTGCTAGACGCCGTTTGGGGATCCTTCGGCCAGTCTATACCGACTGGTCGTCTCTTCTCGGATGTCTCCTGACCCTTCGGGTCGACCCAGACAGAACAAAATTCTACGCAGCTGACGACTCGATCTCCATAACATCGGGTGGTCCACTTGCCAGCGCTGTTCAGGCGTCGGTTTTCGCTTATGGCGCAGGTCCAGCAGCTGTACAGGTCGTGTTTTTCAGCGTCAGCGTTGGCATCAGAGTCCCGACCCTGGTCAGAGGGCGGCCACAGAATCCGGCCGGTCCGGCCAGGGCGGGGGAAGATCTCTCTTTCCCCGAAATTCGAGCTATTAGCCGTCATGCAAATATCTCCGATGGTATCGTTTTTTCCCATCCATTGGCCCCCTCGGACACGGATAGACCCTGGACCAAAAACAGCCCCAGGTATTCGGAGCCGTCCGATCTCGAATATCTTCCAACAATCGCCTGGCCCGATATCGTTGCTCCTACTGGGGCTGCCAGGATATCGGAACGCGAAGGCGCGATCCATAGATGGCCAACGAGTTGCCCCTCGACCGAGACAGGCCCCAGACACAGATAGCCTCTGCGAGAACTGCACTGGACCTGGCCAGAGAAGCTGACAGTCCGGCATTCTAGGGGGAGAAGAACAGATCGCATGTTTACCTTCCACTGCGAAAAACGTCGAAAAACAACCGAATATACTCTTGAACAAACTCACCGCAAAAAGGATGTTCCGCAGGAACATCACGCCATTTCCAGAGACCATTTTCAGAAAATCCGTGCCAAGGATGGCCTTTTTCGCATTTCCTGTCTCGCTAGCGATCCATCCCCGGATCCGATGGAAATTCGACCTAGCGAAATTGTTCTTGGCAACCTCCTCCAACCCCATATAACCCGGCCACGCAAGATGCAGTTGAAAGGTTACCTAAGAAACCAA
>DAXJ01000104.1:2650-2796 GCA_002506335.1 Methanosaeta sp. UBA114 | reverse complement strand
TAACTCCCGTTAACTCTGCGAGTTAACTGGACCAGCCTGAAGGCATGGGGACTTCCCACTCTGCCCTCTCTATTCCCACAGGTTAAAAAAGCCACGGTAGTGGAAAAATACGGGGAAGATACCATTGCCGATCTATCCATGGGTGG
>DAXJ01000104.1:0-2325 GCA_002506335.1 Methanosaeta sp. UBA114 | reverse complement strand
TAGGTACTGCGCTATTGCGATCATGGAAGATTATCTGAAATGGCGTTCTGCAATTAAATAGGCCAAACATTACCTAAAGGCAATGGCAACGTCGGTTCCCTCGCGTTTTATTCTGCGGGCAAATACATCTTTTGCTTAAAAAGAGACCCACAGGGCTCTAAAGGGCGGTCCACGGGGGTGAACACCCGGTATAATTTCCAAGATGAGACTATCCCTATTTATTTATACCTCTGAGGATCCTATCCAGGTCTTTGAGGAAGAGGTTTACGTTCTCTACCGTCACATGAGGCATCAATATGATCCTCAATGCCCTGTGGGGCTCCCTGCTCATGGAGACATGCCATCCTGCCTTAGCCAACTCCGACCTGACCTCGGGGGTCTTTGGGACCTGGAGGGCCACCACGTTCATCACTGGCGCGATCATAGGCTCGATACCGATCTCCTTGGCACCGGAGACGAGATGCCTGGTCACGTCCATACATCCTTTTACTATGATCTCAAAGCCCTGCCTTCCGAGGAGGGCCATGACAGCAAAGGTGGCAGCGGCTGCCGCCCCGCTCCTGGTCCCGGTCAGGGATGCCTGCTTGGCCACAGTCAGGTAGTGGGTATCGAGCTGCAGAGACATCACATCTCTGAGATCCCTGAAGAGAAGGCCGCCAGCCGGTATGGTGCTCAAGCCCATCTTATGGGGGTCGGTGGTGATGGAAGAGACCCCTTTTACCCTGAAATCCCACTTAAGGTCGTCCCTACCCAGGAATGGGAGGACGAAACCTCCAAAGGCCGCGTCCACGTGGAGGTGGATTCCCCTATCAAGGGCTATCTTGGATAAGCCGTCTATGGGGTCCACCTGTCCGAATTCCGTCGTCCCTGCAATCCCCGCCAAAGCCACGGTTTTATCGTCCACCTGGCTCTCCACCGAGGATAAGTCCACCTTGAGGTCGGAGTCGAGCTGTGCCTTCCTCACCTCCAGGTGGAGGAGATCACCAATCTTGTCAAATGAGAAGTGGGCCGAGGCTGGAACTACTATGTTTCCATCCCTGCGTCCCGAAGCATTTCTAGCTGCCCTTATCCCCTGGATGTTGGACTCAGTGCCCCCCGTGGAGATGTAGCCTACGGCCTCGGGATGGGCCAGGAGATCTCCTATCATCCTTATGGTCCTGGCCTCTATCTCCGCCACGCCGGGGAAGAGCCCGGCGTCGCCCAGGTTGGTCTCCAAAAACATCTGGTGAGCCCTGACGGCAATGGGGTGAGGCCTAGTGCACATGGTGGAAAAAACTCTCTCGTAACCGAGATCCCTGGACCTTGCCTCGGTCAGGACCCTCATGACCTCCTCCTCCGTTAAGGGCTCCATCATTTTTTCCTCACTGCTCCCTGGCGGCATTGAGCAGGAGAATCTTCTCTGCCCTGGCCACCGTCTCACGCACCGTCGCAACTGCATCGATGTTGGCTGATATGCTGGTGATGCCTATCTTTACTAGGCGCTTGGCCATCTCGGGGTAGGACCCTGCCTGGCCGCAGATGGAGGTCTTGACCCCGGCCTCGTTGCAACTCTCCACCACGTACTCTATAAGTTTCAGTATGGCTGGGTGGAACTCACTGTACAGGGGGGCCACGTTCTCATTGTTCCTGTCTAAGGCCAGGGTGTACTGGGTCAGGTCATTGGTGCCGAAGGAGACGAAGCTCAAGCCCTCCTCGATGAAATCGTCTATAGTTAGAGCGGCTCCTGGGGTCTCCACCATGATGCCGACGTCGATCTTCTCCAGATCCAGGCCCTCTTCGACCATGATTCCCTTGGCCTTGCGAAGCTCCCGGACGTGCTGCACCATGGGGAGCATTATTCCCACATTTGTCAAGCCAAGCTCGTGGAGCTTCTTGAAAGCCCTCATCTCCAACCTGAAGTGCTCAACCTCAGTTAAGTCCCTGCGTATGCCGCGCCAGCCAAGCATGGGGTTGTGCTCCACAGGCTCGTTTTCTCCGCCCTCCATGGCCCTGAACTCATCGGTGGGGGCATCCAGTGTTCTAACCCAGACTGGCCTTGGATAGAATACATCGGCGACCTTCTTTATGCCCTTGACCAGCTCATCTATGTACTCCTCCTGCTTGCCGTTCTTGATATAGTAGTTAGGGGTCTTCCCCAGGCCCAGGATCATGTGTTCGACCCTCAGCAGGCCCACGCCATCGGCCATGGTGGCTGCGGCGGCCTCGGCCCTGTCAGGCTCGCTAATGTTGACCTTGACCTCGGTGGCGGTGATGGGCTTGGATACGACTGCGGTCACGGCTCCCGGTGCAGAGGCGGTTGGCTTGGCACCGGCGATAGCCAGATTG